>NZ_CP067341.1:0-122500 GCF_016638705.1 Lysinibacillus agricola
TTGGAACATTTAGAAGAACTATGGAATAATGTCCTGGCTCAGGTTGAACAAAAAATTTCTAAACCAAGCTTCGAAACGTGGCTAAAGTCTACTAAACTACTTTCCTACAATGGAAGTGGTTCTACTGTGACAATTGCTGCGCCAAATTCGTTTGCTCGAGACTGGCTTGAAAATCATTATATTCATTTGATTACAGGTATATTAACGGAGCTTACAGGCGAAGACTTGCTTATTAAGTTTGTTGTTCAAAAAAACCAGGATTCGGACGATTTCGATCTGCCGGCGCCGATTATCCAAGCAAAAAATAACGAACACCATGATATTTCACCAGGAATGTTAAACCCGAAGTATACTTTTGATACGTTTGTTATTGGCTCTGGTAACCGCTTTGCACATGCTGCCTCGCTAGCTGTCGCAGAAGCGCCTGCGAAGGCTTATAACCCATTTTTTATCTATGGGGGAGTAGGGCTTGGCAAAACACACTTAATGCATGCGATTGGTCATTATGTACTGGAACATAATCCAAATGCAAAGGTTGTATATTTATCATCTGAAAAATTTACAAATGAATTTATTAACTCAATTCGAGATAATAAGGCACTCGATTTTCGCAATAAATACCGCAATGTAGATGTACTGCTAATTGATGATATTCAATTTCTAGCTGGAAAAGAATCAACTCAGGAAGAATTTTTCCACACTTTTAATACATTGCATGAAGAATCGAAACAAATTGTTATATCCAGTGATCGTCCTCCTAAGGAAATTCCGACATTGGAAGATCGTTTGCGTTCTCGATTCGAATGGGGACTAATTACAGATATTGCGCCTCCTGATTTGGAAACTCGTATTGCCATTCTCCGAAAAAAGGCAAAAGCTGATGGTCTAGAAGTGCCAAATGAAGTTATGCTCTATATTGCGAACCAGATTGACTCCAATATTCGGGAGCTTGAAGGTGCGCTTATTCGCGTCGTTGCCTATTCATCCCTTGTTAACAAGGATATTAATGCGACTTTGGCTGCTGAAGCATTAAAGGATATTATTCCTAATTCGAAGCCGCGAACTGTCACTATATTAGACATTCAAAATGCAGTAGGAGAGCATTTTAACATTCGTTTAGAGGATTTTGTCGCGAAAAAACGAACAAAGTTAATTGCCTTTCCACGTCAAGTCGCGATGTTTTTATCCCGCGAATTAACAGATTTTTCGCTGCCGAAAATTGGCGAAGAATTTGGTGGACGTGACCATACTACTGTTATACATGCTCACGAGAAAATATCTTCTATGTTGAAAAATGACGTTCAGCTACAGCAAGATATTAAACAAATTCGAAGCATGCTAGGGAAATAATACTGTGGACAACTCAATCGTTTAAACACAAACTTATACACAGTCTATCTACATGTGGATAGACTGATTTTATTCACTTAAACATACTTATCCACAAATCCACAGGGCCTATTACTATATCTTTTTTATTTTATATAAATAAATAATATAAATATGTGAGGGAAAACGAATGAAATTTGATATTTTACGTGACCGTTTATTAGAGGGTTTAAATGATGTCATGAAAGCCGTAAGTTCTAAAACAACTATTCCAATTTTAACGGGAATTAAAATTGATGTTACAGATGAGGGTATTCGCTTAACAGGTAGTGACGCTGATATTACAATTCAAACATTTATTCCTGTTGAAGAAGATGGTCAACAAATAATTCATATTACAGAAACAGGATCAATTGTTGTACAAGCTCGTATGTTTAATGAAATTGTACGTAAGTTACCAACAAATGAGGTTGAAATTCAAGTAACACCTGGTTTCCAAACTCATATCCGTTCAGGTAAATCTGAATTCCACTTAATTGGCTCAGACGCTACTGAATATCCGTTATTACCTGAATTAACAGAGGATCAAAAATTTACTATTCCTGCAGACCTATTAAAGTCAATTATCCGTGAAACAGTATTCGCTGTTGCCACTTCAGAAAGTAGACCGGTGTTGACAGGTGTAAACTGGCAGATAAAAAATGAAACATTAATCTGTGTTGCAACAGATAGCCACCGTTTGGCAAGACGTAAAGTTCAACTGGAAAATTTACCTGAGGTTGAACATAGTGTTGTAATTCCTGGTAAAAGTTTAAATGAGTTAAATAAAGTTTTAGAGGATTCAACAAATCTTGTACAAATTGTGATTACAAGCCAGCAAGTATTATTTAAAACTGGAGAAGTATTATTCTTCTCTCGTTTACTTGAAGGTAATTACCCAGATACATCACGTTTAATTCCAGAAGAATATCAAACAAATTTAACGATTAATGGTAAATCATTATTACAAGCAATCGATCGTGCATCTCTTGTTGCTCGTGGAGATCGTAATAATGTTGTACGTTTCGAGATTTTAGATAATCAAGCTGTCGAAGTTTCTTCTAATTCTCCAGAAATCGGTAAGGTTCAAGAGGAAATCCCTGTTGAGTCATTAGAAGGGGAGAACTTAAAAATTTCTTTCAGTGCGAAATACATGATGGAAGCATTAAAAGCAATAGATGGCCAAGATGTAGTTATTCAATTCACAGGAGCAATGAGACCGTTTATTTTACGCTCTGTTCATGATGATGCTATTTTACAGTTGATTTTACCTGTACGTACTTATTAAAATTTAAACTATTTGTGTTGGAGAGAATAAAACTCCATAATTTCAAGCTTTAATTGCTTTGAAAAACGTTCTGATAGTCGCTGATTGCGGCTATCTTTTTTTACTTATGGGGAATTTTTAGGTATGATAGAGAGATAGACAATCTGTATTTGGAGGGGAACACAGCTATGAAGGACATTGAAATTGATGTAGAGTTTGTCACATTAGGACAGCTTTTAAAAATGACTGATGCTATTAGCTCTGGTGGCATGGCAAAGTGGTTTTTACACGAAAATGATGTATATGTAAATGGAGAAGTGGATGATCGCCGCGGTCGTAAATTGCGTGACGGTGACATTGTAAATATTCCTGGATGTGGTCGATTTCGTATCGTTGGAACCACTGGACAGTAAATTATGCATATAGAGCATTTAGAACTTACAAATTACCGTAACTATGATGCCTTAGCTTTAAATTTCTCTCCAAAAATCAATGTTTTCATTGGTGAAAATGCACAAGGGAAAACAAATGTTATGGAATCTATTTACGTATTGGCAATGGCTAAATCCCATCGAACGACGAACGATAAAGAATTAATACGTTGGGATTCAGACTATGGTAAAATAGAAGGGGCCGTTCAAAAAAGGCATGGTATTTTACCGATTGAGCTTACGGTTACGAAAAAAGGCAAAAAAGGTAAGATAAATCATATAGAGCAAAGTCGTCTTAGTCATTATATTGGCCAAATGAATGTCGTGATGTTTGCCCCTGAAGATTTAAATGTTGTAAAGGGGAGTCCGCAAATACGACGACGTTTTATAGATATGGAGATTGGGCAAATTTCGCCTGTCTATTTACATGATTTATTAACCTTTCAAAAAATTTTAAAGCAACGTAATCATTTTTTAAAAATGAATCAAGGCAAAACAATGCCAGATGACGTGATGTACGAGGTTTATAATGAACAATATATTCACGCAGCTACCCAAATTATTCGAAAAAGATTTCAATTTATGGATTTATTGCAGGAGTGGGCAGAGCCTATTCACGCAGGTATTTCACAAGGGAAGGAAACGTTGGTTATTAAATACCGCACTGTAGCTGGTATTGAAAAAGAACATACTTCTAGTGAAATTGAAGGCTTCTTGCATAAAAAGCTAATAGAAACTAAGGAGCGTGAATTTGATCGTGGTGTTACACTAGTTGGTCCACATCGAGATGATTTGCAGTTTTTAGTAAATGGCTATGATGTTCAGACATACGGCTCACAAGGACAGCAACGCACAACCGCTCTTTCATTAAAACTTGCCGAAATTGAGTTAATTAAACAAGAAACGAATGAAACACCCATACTACTTTTAGATGATGTATTGTCGGAACTCGACGATTATCGCCAATCGCATTTATTAAATACCATTCAAGGTGAAGTTCAAACCTTTGTTACGACTACAAGTGTTGATGGAATTCATCATGAAACGATGGAGCATGCAAAGCTGTTTCACGTGAAACAAGGTGCGATTGAAGAAAGTTAGCCCGGGTAGTTTTTTAGATTACAAAAGAATGGTAATAGTCAGCTCGGTTGACTGTTCATTCATTTACACACAATGATGTTATGAAGGAGTAGATGAAAGCCGTGGCTATAGAGAACGAAGGTTTACAAAATCAAGCTTATGAAGCCGATCAGATACAGGTATTAGAAGGTTTAGAAGCGGTACGTAAAAGACCAGGGATGTATATCGGTTCAACAAGCTCTAAAGGGCTACATCATTTAGTATGGGAAATTGTTGATAATAGTATTGATGAAGCACTTGCAGGATTTTGTACAGATATAAAAGTAACGATAGAAAAAGACAACTGGATCCGTGTAGAGGACAATGGTCGTGGTATTCCGGTAAGCATTCAAGAAAAAATGGGTAAGCCTGCTGTTGAAGTTATTATGACAGTGCTACATGCTGGCGGTAAGTTCGGCGGTGGAGGATACAAAGTATCTGGTGGTCTTCATGGCGTAGGGGCTTCTGTTGTAAATGCTCTATCAGCTGTGACGATTGTTCAAGTTCATCGTGAGGGTCATATTCATGAAATTAAATTTGAACGTGGAAGAACTATTCAAGAGCTAACAATTATCGGTGAGACAGATCGTAATGGAACAACTACACGTTTTAAAGCTGACCCTGAAATATTTAAAGAAACGACTGTTTATGAATTTGACATTTTAGCACATCGTATTCGTGAATTAGCTTATTTGAATCGTGGTATCAAGATTACAATTGCTGATGAACGTGAAGATCAGGAACGTTCTACTACGTATCATTATGAAGGTGGTATTCGTTCTTATGTAGAGCATTTGAATCAATCTAAAGAGCCAATCCATGATCCAATTGATGTTCTTGGGGAAAAGGATGGTATTTCAGTTGAAATTGCTATGCAATATAATGCTGGATTCTCTTCAAATATTTTTTCATTTGCTAATAACATTAATACGTATGAAGGCGGTACACATGAGTCTGGTTTTAAAACAGCTCTGACACGTGTTATTAATGATTACGCGCGAAAAAATGGGCTATTAAAAGAGTCAGATGCAAACCTTACTGGTGAGGATGTTCGTGAAGGGTTAACAGCTATTGTTTCAATTAAGCATCCTGATCCACAATTTGAAGGACAAACAAAAACAAAGCTTGGTAACTCTGAAGTTAGCCAAATTACTAACTCCTTATTCTCAGATGGTTTTGAACGATTTATGCTAGAAAATCCAACTATAGCTCGTAAGGTTGTAGAAAAAGGTTTAATGGCTGCTCGTGCACGTGTCGCTGCTAAAAAAGCACGTGAATTTACACGTCGCAAAAATGCGCTTGAAGTATCAAGCTTGCCAGGTAAATTAGCTGACTGTTCATCAACAAATCCAGCAGAATGTGAAATTTATATCGTTGAGGGTGATTCTGCCGGCGGGTCAGCAAAATCTGGACGTGACCGACACTTCCAAGCAATCTTACCGTTACGTGGTAAAATCCTTAACGTTGAAAAAGCACGCTTAGATAAAATTTTATCGAATGCAGAAATCCGTGCAATGATTACAGCGTTTGGCACAGGTATTGGTGAAGAGTTTTCTTTAGAAAAGGCTCGTTATCATAAAATCATTATTATGACAGATGCCGATGTTGATGGTGCACACATCCGAACATTATTGTTAACATTCTTCTTCCGTTTCCTTCGACCTCTCATAGAGGCAGGTTATATTTATATTGCACAGCCACCTCTTTATCAAGTAAAGCAAGGTAAGCATGTTGAGTATTGCTATGATGAAGAAACATTAAGAGAAATTTTAGAACGACTACCGAAAATGCCAAAACCAAATGTGCAACGATACAAAGGTCTTGGAGAAATGAATGCGGAGCAGCTTTGGGAAACTACAATGGACCCTGAGTACCGCACATTGTTACAAGTAGAATTAGATGATGCAATTAAAGCAAACCAAGCATTTGAGCGTTTAATGGGCGATGAAGTTGAACCTCGTCGTCAATTTATCGAAGAAAATGCTGTATACGCTAATTTAGATATTTAATTTTTCTTGAGAGGAGGTCTACACTTTGTCAGAACAAGAACGCTCCGGTGTTAAAGGAGTTAATATAACAGAAGAAATTGAAACATCCTTCCTCGATTATGCGATGAGTGTAATCGTTTCTCGTGCCTTACCAGATGTACGTGATGGATTAAAACCTGTACATCGTCGTATTTTATATGGCATGCAAGAGCTAGGGAATACAGCAGATAAAGCGTACAAAAAATCAGCACGTATTGTTGGGGACGTAATGGGTAAATACCATCCACATGGTGACTCATCCATCTATGATGCAATGGTACGTATGGCGCAAGATTTTAGCTATCGTTACATGCTTGTCGATGGTCATGGTAACTTTGGATCTGTCGATGGCGATGGAGCTGCAGCGATGCGTTATACAGAATCACGTATGTCTCGTATTGCAATGGAGATGCTTCGCGATATCAATAAAGACACAATTGACTATACAGATAACTATGATGGTTCAGAAAAGGAACCTATTGTCCTTCCAAGTCGCTATCCAAACTTATTAGTAAATGGAGCGGCAGGAATTGCAGTTGGTATGGCGACAAATATTCCACCACATCAACTTGGTGAAACGATAGATGCAGTAATAGCACTTTCTGAAAATCCTGCCATTACAACGGAAGAATTGATGGAAATCATCCCAGGACCTGATTTCCCAACTGGTGGATTAATTTTAGGCCGTAGCGGTATTCGTCGTGCCTACGAAACAGGCCGTGGCTCTATCATTATTCGTGCGAAGGTAGAGATTGAACAAAAAGCAAATGGTAAGGAAACAATTCTCATTCATGAATTACCATACCAAGTGAATAAAGCTAAGCTTATTGAAAAAATAGCAGAGCTTGTACGCGATAAAAAAATTGATGGTATTACAAACCTACGTGATGAATCTGACCGACGCGGTATGCGAGTAGTCATTGAGATCCGCAAAGATGCAAATGCCAACGTAGTTTTAAATAATTTATATAAACAAACAGCAATGCAATCGAGCTTCGGTATTAATATGCTGTCATTAGTAAATGGCCAGCCTAAAGTAATGGGCTTAAAAGAAATGCTGTATCATTATTTAGAGCACCAAAAGGTTATTATTCGTCGTCGTACGGAATTTGACTTAAGGAAAGCGGAAGACCGTGCACATATTTTAGAGGGCTTACGTATCGCTCTTGATCATATCGACGAAATTATTGCTATTATCCGTGGTTCACGTAGTGGTGATGAAGCGAAGCCACAATTAATGGAACGATTCAATTTATCTGAACGTCAAGCGCAAGCAATTTTAGATATGCGTTTAGTCCGTTTAAGTGGATTAGAGCGTGAAAAAATTGAAGCAGAATATCAAGAACTTCAAATACTAATTGCTGAATTAAAAGCGATTTTGGCAGATGAAGCTAAAATTGTTGAAATTATTCGTACTGAAATATTAGAGCTGAAAGAACGCTTTAATGATAAACGCCGTACTGAAATAACATCTGGCGGTTTAGAAATGATTGAAGACGAGGATTTAATTCCAGTTGAAAATTCAGTCGTAACTTTAACACATAATGGTTATATCAAACGTTTAGCTGCGAATACATATCGCAGTCAAAAACGTGGTGGTCGTGGCGTACAAGGTATGGGTACAAATGAAGATGATTTTGTTGAGCACCTTATGAATACATCCACACACGATACTATTTTATTTTTCACCTCAAAAGGAAAAGTATTTAGAGCAAAAGGTTATGAAATTCCAGAATTCGGGCGTACAGCGAAAGGATTACCGATTGTTAACTTACTCAATATTGAAAAAGGTGAGAAAGTAACAGCAATGATCCGTGTTGCTTCATTTGATGAAGATGCGTACTTTATCTTCACTACTAAAACTGGTATTACAAAGCGTACACCAGTATCTCAATTTGCAAACATCCGTACAAACGGCTTAATAGCTATTAGTTTACGAGAAGATGATGATCTCATTTCTGTTCGTTTAACAGATGGCGATAAGCAAGTAATAATAGGTACTCGTGATGGAATGCTCGTACGTTTCCAAGAGGATGATATTCGTTCAATGGGCCGTACTGCAGGTGGCGTACGTGGTATTAAATTACGTGATGATGACGAAGTAGTTGGCATGGAAATCGTTGAACCAGGACAGGAAATTTTAGTTGTTACTGAAAAAGGTTACGGAAAACGTACTTCTGAAGAGGAATATCGTTTACAAAGCCGTGGTGGTGTAGGATTAAAGACAATTCAAATCACTGATAAAAACGGTCCAATGGTAGCTGTAAAAACTGTTGATGGTTCTGAAGATGTAATGCTTATTACAATTAATGGTATGCTAATCCGTATGGATGTGAATGATATCTCATTAATTGGCCGTAGTACACAGGGAGTTCGTTTAATTCGTTTAGGGGATGACGAGCTTGTTGCAACTGTAGCAAAGGTTGAAAAAGCAGAAGAAGTAGAAGAAGCAGAAGAAGCAGAAGAAGCTAACGAAGAAAATGATCAAGTAGAAGAATAATAAAAAGACCGATGACGACAGCGAATGTTGCCGTTCATCGGTTTTTTTTAGCGTAAATCATGAAAAATAAGTAATTATTTTGAATTCCATGATAAAATGAAATTAACCTTATGTTTAAGCAAGTGAAATAGTGAAGAGGTGTTAATTGCGTGGAAACTATACATGTCCCAATTTCAGAGTTGCGTGTGGGTAAAGTAATTTCAGAAGATATTTTTGCAAATACGCAATATCCAATAATTTTTAAAAACACAATAATTTCCTATGAACATTTACAAGTTTTTTTTGCTTTTAATATTACAAGAGTCCCAGTTTATAAAGAAGGAATAGAGGCTCAATCTGAGATAAAAGAAACGGAAATAGTTGTTCCACCAGAGGTTATTCCAACTTTTAAAAGGGTTTATGACAATTCTGTTGAGCAATTCAAAAAGGAATTTAAAAATTGGGAAGCTGGCGCAAAGGTAGATATTGCGAAAGCACGTAAAATAATTTTGCCATTATTAGAAATGGTTTTAGAAGATCGTACAATAATTTTTGATTTAAATGAGTATTCAAATCCAAAAGACTATTTGTACCATCATTGTGTAGCAACAGCATTGATTTCTTCAGTGATTGCGCAAAAATTAGGTTATGATAGAGGAATTACAATTCAAGTTGCAATTGGAGGGTTATTAGCTGATTGTGGGATGGCAAAAATTCATCCACGTATCCGTGATAAAAAAACGACTTTAACAGAGCAGGAGTTTGATGAAATTTATAAACATCCGATTTATAGCTATAATATGGTCAAAGATTTAACAATCTTAAAGGATACAATGAAAGAGGCTATTTTCCAGCACCATGAGCGTTTAAATGGTAGTGGCTATCCAAAGGGTGAAAAAATTGCTAATATTTCTACTTTCGCTCAAATTATCGCTGTTGCAGATGTATTCCATGCAATGACATGTGAGCGAGTTTATAGAGTAAAGCAATCTTCCTTTAAAGTTATAGAAATGATTAATGAATCTGAATTTGGAAAATTTGATATTAAAGTAGTTCGTGCACTTATAGATATTGTTGCTGACCTTCCTATAGGTACAATAGTAGAACTATCTAATCTGGAACAGGGCGAAGTGATGTTTGTAAATAAATTTGCACCAACTCGTCCGCTAATCAAATTAAGCCACTCAGGAGAGATATTTGATTTAGGTAAAAATCGTACCTTCTATATTTCACGTATTATAACGAATATATAATAGTCGAAAGGCAACCCAATAATATATTGGCGGTTGCCTTTTTTCACTTTTATTGCAATCGGATTTATACGGCGAAAACAAAGCGACAGCAATAAAAAGACTCTAACCTCTAAATATAGCCAGATAAAATACGGGGATTTGATATATC
This sequence comes from Lysinibacillus agricola, assembly GCF_016638705.1. Lineage (GTDB taxonomy): Bacteria > Bacillota > Bacilli > Bacillales_A > Planococcaceae > Lysinibacillus > Lysinibacillus agricola. The sequence goes on from NZ_CP067341.1 coordinate 10,093, forward strand.
AAAAACCGATTAACTAGAGAAAAAATTTCTTTGAAATCATTTCACTTCTTTCAGTAAATGTTTTTTGTAGCGAAAGCGAAGCGTCAGCTACAAATGTCTTTTGTACCGATAGCGTAGCGACAGGTACAGAAGTCTCCCACCTCTATAGTAGGTGAGAGGAATGCGCGGGTTTAAGTTGCTTTTCAGCGGGTGTCCAAACATCCAATGAAATAGAGGAACTCGCGCTAAGAACTTCATATGCTGTGAAAACGCCTGATTGGTAACATCATGTTGCTGGCGCTTCGCTTTCGCACAGAAAACATTTGTTGGCCTAAAGCTTCCATCGGATGAAAGGAGTTCTTTGTGCAAACACAAAGCCGAATCCGGACGCAATTATGCCGAGGCCTAATTGATTCAAGGTTAAGCTAAATCCGCTAAACATAGTGATGTAGAAGGAGAATAATAGTTTATATAAAATAGTGAAATATTTTTTTGAGAAAGTGTTGACATAGTTTTAGATTCTTGATATTATTAGTGAGTCGCCAAGAGGTGATGCTTAAAATAAAGTAATGAACCTTGAAAACTGAACAAGCAAAACGTAATCAATAAAGTTTCCAGTAGCTAACCTTGAGTTGGTGAACGAAACAAAATTTTGGACATCAAACATGATGCCAGCAAAACAATTTGAGCTAATCAAATTTCTTTTTATGGAGAGTTTGATCCTGGCTCAGGACGAACGCTGGCGGCGTGCCTAATACATGCAAGTCGAGCGAACAGAGAAGGAGCTTGCTCCTTTGACGTTAGCGGCGGACGGGTGAGTAACACGTGGGCAACCTACCTTATAGTTTGGGATAACTCCGGGAAACCGGGGCTAATACCGAATAATCTATTTCGCTTCATGGTGAAGTATTGAAAGACGGTTTCGGCTGTCGCTATAAGATGGGCCCGCGGCGCATTAGCTAGTTGGTGAGGTAACGGCTCACCAAGGCAACGATGCGTAGCCGACCTGAGAGGGTGATCGGCCACACTGGGACTGAGACACGGCCCAGACTCCTACGGGAGGCAGCAGTAGGGAATCTTCCACAATGGGCGAAAGCCTGATGGAGCAACGCCGCGTGAGTGAAGAAGGTTTTCGGATCGTAAAACTCTGTTGTAAGGGAAGAACAAGTACAGTAGTAACTGGCTGTACCTTGACGGTACCTTATTAGAAAGCCACGGCTAACTACGTGCCAGCAGCCGCGGTAATACGTAGGTGGCAAGCGTTGTCCGGGAATTATTGGGCGTAAAGCGCGCGCAGGCAGTCCTTTAAGTCTGATGTGAAAGCCCACGGCTCAACCGTGGAGGGTCATTGGAAACTGGGGGACTTGAGTGCAGAAGAGGAAAGTGGAATTCCAAGTGTAGCGGTGAAATGCGTAGAGATTTGGAGGAACACCAGTGGCGAAGGCGACTTTCTGGTCTGTAACTGACGCTGAGGCGCGAAAGCGTGGGGAGCAAACAGGATTAGATACCCTGGTAGTCCACGCCGTAAACGATGAGTGCTAAGTGTTAGGGGTTTCCGCCCTTAGTGCTGCAGCTAACGCATTAAGCACTCCGCCTGGGGAGTACGGTCGCAAGACTGAAACTCAAAGGAATTGACGGGGGCCCGCACAAGCGGTGGAGCATGTGGTTTTAATTCGAAGCAACGCGAAGAACCTTACCAGGTCTTGACATCCCGTTGACCACTGTAGAGATATAGTTTTTCCCTTCGGGGACAACGGTGACAGGTGGTGCATGGTTGTCGTCAGCTCGTGTCGTGAGATGTTGGGTTAAGTCCCGCAACGAGCGCAACCCTTGATCTTAGTTGCCATCATTTAGTTGGGCACTCTAAGGTGACTGCCGGTGACAAACCGGAGGAAGGTGGGGATGACGTCAAATCATCATGCCCCTTATGACCTGGGCTACACACGTGCTACAATGGACGATACAAACGGTTGCCAACTCGCGAGAGGGAGCTAATCCGATAAAGTCGTTCTCAGTTCGGATTGTAGGCTGCAACTCGCCTACATGAAGCCGGAATCGCTAGTAATCGCGGATCAGCATGCCGCGGTGAATACGTTCCCGGGCCTTGTACACACCGCCCGTCACACCACGAGAGTTTGTAACACCCGAAGTCGGTGGGGTAACCTTTGGAGCCAGCCGCCGAAGGTGGGATAGATGATTGGGGTGAAGTCGTAACAAGGTAGCCGTATCGGAAGGTGCGGCTGGATCACCTCCTTTCTAAGGATATTTTCGGAATACAAACCTAGGGTTTGTAAGATTACGTTTTGCGTTCAGTTTTGAAGGTTTATGAATAATTATAAAACTTCTAAGAGGGCCTATAGCTCAGCTGGTTAGAGCGCACGCCTGATAAGCGTGAGGTCGATGGTTCGAGTCCATTTAGGCCCACCATATATACCTCTTGGGGCCTTAGCTCAGCTGGGAGAGCGCCTGCCTTGCACGCAGGAGGTCAGCGGTTCGATCCCGCTAGGCTCCACCAATTATTGTTCTTTGAAAACTGGATAAAACGACATTGAAATTGTAACAAACACATTTATTTTTTTAAGTTTTTTTATAGGCTTAATAACTTGGTTAAGTTATTAAGGGCGCACGGCGAATGCCTTGGCACTAGGAGCCGAAGAAGGACGGCACTAACACCGATATGCTTCGGGGAGCTGTAAGTGAGCTTTGATCCGGAGATTTCCGAATGGGGGAACCCACTACGTTTAATCGCGTAGTATCTTGACGTGAATTCATAGCGTCTTGAAGGCAGACCCAGGGAACTGAAACATCTAAGTACCTGGAGGAAGAGAAAGAAAAATCGATTCCCTGAGTAGCGGCAGAGCGAAACAGGAAGAGCCCAAACCAAGAGGCTTGCCTCTTGGGGTTGTAGGACACTCTATACGGAGTTACAAAAGAGCGAGTTAGATGAAGCGACTTGGAAAAGGTCCGCCAGAGCAGGTAAAAAGCCCTGTAGTCGAAAGTTCGTTCTCTCCAGAGTGGATCCTGAGTACGGCGGAACACGTGAAATTCCGTCGGAATCCGGGAGGACCATCTCCCAAGGCTAAATACTACCTAGTGACCGATAGTGAACCAGTACCGTGAGGGAAAGGTGAAAAAGCACCCCGGAAGGGGAGTGAAAGAGATCCTGAAACCGTGTGCCTACAAGTAGTTAGAGCCCGTTAATGGGTGATAGCGTGCCTTTTTGTAGAATGAACCGGCGAGTTACGATTACGTGCGAGGTTAAGCTTTAGAAGGCGGAGCCGCAGCGAAAGCGAGTCTGAATAGGGCGAAATAGTACGTGGTCGTAGACCCGAAACCAGGTGATCTACCCATGTCCAGGGTGAAGGTGAGGTAACACTTACTGGAGGCCCGAACCCACGCACGTTGAAAAGTGCGGGGATGAGGTGTGGGTAGCGGAGAAATTCCAATCGAACCTGGAGATAGCTGGTTCTCTCCGAAATAGCTTTAGGGCTAGCCTCGTGATGAGAATACTGGAGGTAGAGCACTGTTTGGACTAGGGGGCCATCCCGGTTTACCGAATTCAGACAAACTCCGAATGCCAGATATTTATACACGGGAGTCAGACTGCGAGTGATAAGATCCGTAGTCAAAAGGGAAACAGCCCAGACCACCAGCTAAGGTCCCAAAGTAATCGTTAAGTGGAAAAAGGATGTGGCGTTGCACAGACAACCAGGATGTTGGCTTAGAAGCAGCCATCATTTAAAAGAGTGCGTAATAGCTCACTGGTCGAGTGACGCTGCGCCGAAAAATGTATCGGGGCTAAACGATTCACCGAAGCTGTGGATTGACATCTATGATGTCAGTGGTAGGAGAGCGTTCTAAGTGCGTTGAAGTCAGACCGGAAGGACTGGTGGAGCGCTTAGAAGTGAGAATGCCGGTATGAGTAGCGAAAGACGGGTGAGAATCCCGTCCACCGTATGACTAAGGTTTCCTGAGGAAGGCTCGTCCGCTCAGGGTTAGTCGGGACCTAAGCCGAGGCCGATAGGCGTAGGCGATGGACAACAGGTTGATATTCCTGTACCACCTCCTCACCGTTTGAGAAATGGGGGACGCAGTAGGATAGGGTAAGCGCGCTGTTGGTTATGCGCGTCCAAGCAGTAAGGCGTGTGTGTAGGCAAATCCGCACACTGTAACGTTGAGCTGTGATGGCGAGTCCGTATGGACGAAGTTCCTGATTTCACACTGCCAAGAAAAAGCCTCTATCGAGGTGAGAGGTGCCCGTACCGCAAACCGACACAGGTAGTCGAGGAGAGAATCCTAAGGTGTGCGAGAGAACTCTCGTTAAGGAACTCGGCAAAATGACCCCGTAACTTCGGGAGAAGGGGTGCTCTTGAGCGTGCAAGCGCATGAGAGCCGCAGTGAATAGGCCCAGGCGACTGTTTAGCAAAAAAACACAGGTCTCTGCAAAACCGTAAGGTGACGTATAGGGGCTGACGCCTGCCCGGTGCTGGAAGGTTAAGAGGAGTGGTTAGCGCAAGCGAAGCTGCGAATTGAAGCCCCAGTAAACGGCGGCCGTAACTATAACGGTCCTAAGGTAGCGAAATTCCTTGTCGGGTAAGTTCCGACCCGCACGAAAGGCGTAACGATCTGGGCACTGTCTCAACGAGAGACTCGGTGAAATTATAGTACCTGTGAAGATGCAGGTTACCCGCGACAGGACGGAAAGACCCCGTGGAGCTTTACTGTAGCCTGATATTGAATTTTGGTACAACTTGTACAGGATAGGTAGGAGCCAGAGATCTCGGAGCGCCAGCTTCGAAGGAGGCGTCGGTGGGATACTACCCTGGTTGTATTGAAATTCTAACCCATGCCCTCTTTAGCGGGGCAGGGAGACAGTGTCAGGCGGACAGTTTGACTGGGGCGGTCGCCTCCTAAAAAGGTAACGGAGGCGCCCAAAGGTTCCCTCAGAATGGTTGGAAATCATTCGTAGAGTGTAAAGGCACAAGGGAGCTTGACTGCGAGACCTACAAGTCGAGCAGGGTCGAAAGACGGGCTTAGTGATCCGGTGGTTCCGCATGGAAGGGCCATCGCTCAACGGATAAAAAGCTACCCCGGGGATAACAGGCTTATCTCCCCCAAGAGTCCACATCGACGGGGAGGTTTGGCACCTCGATGTCGGCTCATCGCATCCTGGGGCTGTAGTCGGTCCCAAGGGTTGGGCTGTTCGCCCATTAAAGCGGTACGCGAGCTGGGTTCAGAACGTCGTGAGACAGTTCGGTCCCTATCCGTCGTGGGCGTAGGAAATTTGAGAGGAGCTGTCCTTAGTACGAGAGGACCGGGATGGACACACCGCTGGTGTACCAGTTGTCTTGCCAAAGGCATCGCTGGGTAGCTATGTGTGGACGGGATAAGTGCTGAAAGCATCTAAGCATGAAGCCCCCCTCAAGATGAGATTTCCCATTACGCAAGTAAGTAAGATCCCTCAAAGACGATGAGGTAGATAGGTTCGAGGTGGAAGTGTGGTGACACATGGAGCTGACGAATACTAATCGATCGAGGACTTAACCAAAATGTTTGAAACATTCAATGCACCGTTTATCCAGTTTTGAAAGAATAATTTCTTTCATTAAGGATTTCAAGATACGAGTAGTTCGAGGAAACAATGGAGAGAGGGAAGGAGCGTACTCAAGTACGTGACTGACTGAACGACAGAAGCTGACAAAGAAATACGATGTATATTGAAAGCCGACAATAGTCTAGTGATGATGGCAAAGAGGTCACACCCGTTCCCATACCGAACACGGAAGTTAAGCTCTTTAGCGCCGATGGTAGTTGGGGGCTTCCCCCTGTGAGAGTAGGACGTCGCTAGGCAATGAAGACAGTCAGCTGTGTGCTGGCTGTTTTTTTATGTTCGCCTGGCATGCGTATGAACTATAGGGTGCAAATCCCGAACCGCGAAGACAGAAGTAGTGGTTAGCCAATAGCATGGGTGCCCGTGGTGACGGAAAACCTGAAGGGAGTTGGCGGCAAAGCACCGGTCTGAGGAACACGAATCTCATAGAAGGCTAGGTATGATTGGATAAGTGTGCAGAACAACACAAAGTCCTTTCTGTCGAAGGTCATATCAAGTAAATGAGGCGGACAGATGGTGTGAAAGTGCATGTGCTTACCCAGGGAGGTCTGATGGAAACACAAAGTTCACTTTAACCTACTTAGTGACAAGTAGCTGAACCATCAGAAGTCAGTAGAGGTCATAGTATCATTCACTTTTAGAATGAACGAGAAGGATCGAACAATTCGGGAGAATACCCCCTTTGCATGCAGTTTTCTATGAGGAACACAGATAATCCAAGATGGATCGACTCGGTGGAGGTAGTGGTGAATCCCAAAGGAACCATAAGAGGGTGTAGTAGAAACTACGTTAATTATCTGAATTGAACCGCCGTATACGGAATCGTATGTACGATGATGTGAGAGATCGGGGGTTAGTCACCTCCTTCTACTCGATTTTATGAGTAATACTAATTCATTTAAATAAGGCAAGAAGCTGAAAAATAATAGCTTCTTGTTTTTTTATGGCATAATTTTTATCTCATCGTATTGATCGCCTAGAAGAATACCATGTAACGATAAAGGAACTTAAAAATGAAATGGATGTATATTAAATAAAATTTGGTTGTTGTTAAGGGATTAGGCTTTGTTATATACAGTGCCTAATCCCTTTTGTTTTATAGATGTAATTTCAAAGAGTTACAGGAATTCGATATAAACCTACATATTTCTAGTTCTAATTATTGTTACTAGTTCTTATAATGTAAAGATTACTTGAAAAAGGAGAGGGAATTTTGTGGATTGATGGTGTTTTTTCTGGAGGAGGTTTGAAGGGGTTTGCGCTAGTTGGTGCGTATCAAGTACTAGAAGCTGAAAATTTTCGCTTTAAACGGGTAGCAGGGACGAGTGCTGGGGCTATTTTAGCTACTTTCATAGCTGCAGGATATAGCGGAAAAGAAATCCAAACTATGTTAGAAGAGTTGGATGTACCTTCATTACTAGATCCAAGGAAAACAATCTTACCATTTCCGTTTATGAAGTGGGTTAATGTTTATCACCATTTAGGTTTATATAAAGGAAAAGCATTAGAGAAATGGTTTTTCCAGAAATTAGCGAACAAAGGAATATATACTTTCGGAGATTTACCTAGAGATTCATTAAAATTAGTGGCATCAGATTTAACAAATGGCAGAATGATTGTTTTACCAGACGATTTACACAATTATCATATTGATGCAAGGGATTTTTCAGTTGCATGTGCCTTACGTATGAGCTGTGGTATACCATTTTTCTTTGAACCTGTTACGTTAAAAACGGGAAAAGGAGAGTCGGTTATTGTAGATGGTGGTGTATTGAGTAATTTTCCGTTATGGGTATTTGACGATAGAGAAGGACGTAAAGTACGACCAATTATAGGACTTAAATTGAGTAGACGTAGAGAAGAACAACGACCACATGAAATTAAAAATGGATTAAATTTATTTGAAGCTTTATTTTCAACTATGAAAGATGCTCATGATGAAAGGTATATCTCAAGACGACATGAAAGAGATATTATTTTCATTCCTGTTGATGATTATAGTGCCACGCAATTTGATTTAGATGAAGAGACTAAAGAAACGCTTTTAGAAATTGGAAGGAACCGTACTATTCAATTTTTAAAGACGTGGCCAAGATTTAAGTTATAAAGCTTTTAAAAAAACGATAGAAAACTATTGACGTGCTATGAAATAGGTGATATTATATAAAAGTTGCTGTTGAACATGCAACTAGGACAATATAAAAATAAAATAACTGTTTGACACTTTATATAAAACATGTTATTATATAAAAGTTAACTCTTAACAAAGAGATAACGATTGCAAATGAACCTTGAAAACTGAACAAGCAAAACGTAATCAATAAAGTTTTTAGTAGCTAACCTTGAGTTGGTGAACGAAACAAAATTTTGGACATCAAACATGATGCCAGCAAAACAATTTGAGCTTATCAAATTTCTTTTTATGGAGAGTTTGATCCTGGCTCAGGACGAACGCTGGCGGCGTGCCTAATACATGCAAGTCGAGCGAACAGAGAAGGAGCTTGCTCCTTTGACGTTAGCGGCGGACGGGTGAGTAACACGTGGGCAACCTACCTTATAGTTTGGGATAACTCCGGGAAACCGGGGCTAATACCGAATAATCTATTTCACCTCATGGTGAAGTACTGAAAGACGGCATCTCGCTGTCTCTATAAGATGGGCCCGCGGCGCATTAGCTAGTTGGTGAGGTAACGGCTCACCAAGGCAACGATGCGTAGCCGACCTGAGAGGGTGATCGGCCACACTGGGACTGAGACACGGCCCAGACTCCTACGGGAGGCAGCAGTAGGGAATCTTCCACAATGGGCGAAAGCCTGATGGAGCAACGCCGCGTGAGTGAAGAAGGTTTTCGGATCGTAAAAACTCTGTTGTAAGGGAAGAACAAGTACAGTAGTAACTGGCTGTACCTTGACGGTACCTTATTAGAAAGCCACGGCTAACTACGTGCCAGCAGCCGCGGTAATACGTAGGTGGCAAGCGTTGTCCGGAATTATTGGGCGTAAAGCGCGCGCAGGCGGTCCTTTAAGTCTGATGTGAAAGCCCACGGCTCAACCGTGGAGGGTCATTGGAAACTGGGGACTTGAGTGCAGAAGAGGAAAGTGGAATTCCAAGTGTAGCGGTGAAATGCGTAGAGATTTGGAGGAACACCAGTGGCGAAGGCGACTTTCTGGTCTGTAACTGACGCTGAGGCGCGAAAGCGTGGGAGCAAACAGGATTAGATACCCTGGTAGTCCACGCCGTAAACGATGAGTGCTAAGTGTTAGGGGTTTCCGCCCTTAGTGCTGCAGCTAACGCATTAAGCACTCCGCCTGGGGAGTACGGTCGCAAGACTGAAACTCAAAGGAATTGACGGGGGCCCGCACAAGCGGTGGAGCATGTGGTTTTAATTCGAAGCAACGCGAAGAACCTTACCAGGTCTTGACATCCCGTTGACCACTGTAGAGATATAGTTTTTCCCTTCGGGGACAACGGTGACAGGTGGTGCATGGTTGTCGTCAGCTCGTGTCGTGAGATGTTGGGTTAAGTCCCGCAACGAGCGCAACCCTTGATCTTAGTTGCCATCATTTAGTTGGGCACTCTAAGGTGACTGCCGGTGACAAACCGGAGGAAGGTGGGGATGACGTCAAATCATCATGCCCCTTATGACCTGGGCTACACACGTGCTACAATGGACGATACAAACGGTTGCCAACTCGCGAGAGGGAGCTAATCCGATAAAGTCGTTCTCAGTTCGGATTGTAGGCTGCAACTCGCCTACATGAAGCCGGAATCGCTAGTAATCGCGGATCAGCATGCCGCGGTGAATACGTTCCCGGGCCTTGTACACACCGCCCGTCACACCACGAGAGTTTGTAACACCCGAAGTCGGTGGGGTAACCTTTTGGAGCCAGCCGCCGAAGGTGGGATAGATGATTGGGGTGAAGTCGTAACAAGGTAGCCGTATCGGAAGGTGCGGCTGGATCACCTCCTTTCTAAGGATATTTTCGGAATACAAACTTAGGGTTTGTAAGATTACGTTTTGCGTTCAGTTTTGAAGGTTCATTCTTACGAATGAAATACTTCAAAACTTGTTCTTTGAAAACTGGATAAAACGACATTGAAATTGTAACAAACACATTTATTTTTTTAAGTTTTTTTATAGGCTTAATAACGAAGAAGGTTTCAAGACACGAGTAGTTCTAGGAAGCAATCGAGAGAAGGAAGGAGCGTACCTATGTACGTGACTGACTGAACGAGTGAAGCTGACGACGAAATGCGATGTGTATTGAAAGCTGTAGGTTAAGTTATTAAGGGCGCACGGCGAATGCCTTGGCACTAGGAGCCGAAGAAGGACGGCACTAACACCGATATGCTTCGGGGAGCTGTAAGTGAGCTTTGATCCGGAGATTTCCGAATGGGGGAACCCACTACGTTTAATCGCGTAGTATCTTGACGTGAATTCATAGCGTCTTGAAGGCAGACCCAGGGAACTGAAACATCTAAGTACCTGGAGGAAGAGAAAGAAAAAAATCGATTCCCTGAGTAGCGGCAGAGCGAAACAGGGAAGAGCCCAAACCAAGAGGCTTGCCTCTTGGGGTTGTAGGACACTCTATACGGAGTTACAAAAAGAGCGAGTTAGATGAAGCGACTTGGAAAGGTCCGCCAGAGCAGGTAAAAGCCCTGTAGTCGAAAGTTCGTTCTCTCCAGAGTGGATCCTGAGTACGGCGGAACACGTGAAATTCCGTCGGAATCCGGGAGGACCATCTCCCAAGGCTAAATACTACCTAGTGACCGATAGTGAACCAGTACCGTGAGGGAAAGGTGAAAAAGCACCCCGGAAGGGGAGTGAAAGAGATCCTGAAACCGTGTGCCTACAAGTAGTTAGAGCCCGTTAATGGGTGATAGCGTGCCTTTTTGTAGAATGAACCGGCGAGTTACGATTACGTGCGAGGTTAAGCTTTAGAAGGCGGAGCCGCAGCGAAAGCGAGTCTGAATAGGGCGAAATAGTACGTGGTCGTAGACCCGAAACCAGGTGATCTACCCATGTCCAGGGTGAAGGTGAGGTAACACTTACTGGAGGCCCGAACCCACGCACGTTGAAAAAGTGCGGGGATGAGGTGTGGGTAGCGGAGAAATTCCAATCGAACCTGGAGATAGCTGGTTCTCTCCGAAATAGCTTTGAGGGCTAGCCTCGTGATGAGAATACTGGAGGTAGAGCACTGTTTGGACTAGGGGGCCATCCCGGTTTACCGAATTCAGACAAACTCCGAATGCCAGATATTTATACACGGGAGTCAGACTGCGAGTGATAAGATCCGTAGTCAAAAGGGAAACAGCCCAGACCACCAGCTAAGGTCCCAAAGTAATCGTTAAGTGGAAAAGGATGTGGCGTTGCACAGACAACCAGGATGTTGGCTTAGAAGCAGCCATCATTTAAAGAGTGCGTAATAGCTCACTGGTCGAGTGACGCTGCGCCGAAAAATGTATCGAGGGCTAAACGATTCACCGAAGCTGTGGATTGACATCTATGATGTCAGTGGTAGAGAGCGTTCTAAGTGCGTTGAAGTCAGACCGGAAGGACTGGTGGAGCGCTTAGAAGTGAGAATGCCGGTATGAGTAGCGAAAGACGGGTGAGAATCCCGTCCACCGTATGACTAAGGTTTCCTGAGGAAGGCTCGTCCGCTCAGGGTTAGTCGGGACCTAAGCCGAGGCCGATAGGCGTAGGCGATGGACAACAGGTTGATATTCCTGTACCACCTCCTCACCGTTTGAGAAATGGGGGACGCAGTAGGATAGGGTAAGCGCGCTGTTGGTTATGCGCGTCCAAGCAGTAAGGCGTGTGTGTAGGCAAATCCGCACACTGTAACGTTGAGCTGTGATGGCGAGTCCGTATGGACGAAGTTCCTGATTTCACACTGCCAAGAAAAAGCCTCTATCGAGGTGAGAGGTGCCCGTACCGCAAACCGACACAGGTAGTCGAGGAGAGAATCCTAAGGTGTGCGAGAGAACTCTCGTTAAGGAACTCGGCAAAATGACCCCGTAACTTCGGGAGAAGGGTGCTCTTGAGCGTGCAAGCGCATGAGAGCCGCAGTGAATAGGCCCAGGCGACTGTTTAGCAAAAAACACAGGTCTCTGCAAAACCGTAAGGTGACGTATAGGGGCTGACGCCTGCCCGGTGCTGGAAGGTTAAGAGGAGTGGTTAGCGCAAGCGAAGCTGCGAATTGAAGCCCCAGTAAACGGCGGCCGTAACTATAACGGTCCTAAGGTAGCGAAATTCCTTGTCGGGTAAGTTCCGACCCGCACGAAAGGCGTAACGATCTGGGCACTGTCTCAACGAGAGACTCGGTGAAATTATAGTACCTGTGAAGATGCAGGTTACCCGCGACAGGACGGAAAGACCCGTGGAGCTTTACTGTAGCCTGATATTGAATTTTTGGTACAACTTGTACAGGATAGGTAGGAGCCAGAGATCTCGGAGCGCCAGCTTCGAAGGAGGCGTCGGTGGGATACTACCCTGGTTGTATTGAAATTCTAACCCATGCCCCTTTAGCGGGGCAGGGAGACAGTGTCAGGCGGACAGTTTGACTGGGGCGGTCGCCTCCTAAAAGGTAACGGAGGCGCCCAAAGGTTCCCTCAGAATGGTTGGAAATCATTCGTAGAGTGTAAAGGCACAAGGGAGCTTGACTGCGAGACCTACAAGTCGAGCAGGGTCGAAAAGACGGGCTTAGTGATCCGGTGGTTCCGCATGGAAGGGCCATCGCTCAACGGATAAAAAGCTACCCCGGGGATAACAGGCTTATCTCCCCCAAGAGTCCACATCGACGGGGAGGTTTGGCACCTCGATGTCGGCTCATCGCATCCTGGGGCTGTAGTCGGTCCCAAGGGGTTGGGCTGTTCGCCCATTAAAGCGGTACGCGAGCTGGGTTCAGAACGTCGTGAGACAGTTCGGTCCCCTATCCGTCGTGGGCGTAGGAAATTTGAGAGGAGCTGTCCTTAGTACGAGAGGACCGGGATGGACACACCGCTGGTGTACCAGTTGTCTTGCCAAAGGCATCGCTGGGTAGCTATGTGTGGACGGGATAAGTGCTGAAAGCATCTAAGCATGAAGCCCCCTCAAGATGAGATTTCCCATTACGCAAGTAAGTAAGATCCCTCAAAGACGATGAGGTAGATAGGTTCGAGGTGGAAGTGTGGTGACACATGGAGCTGACGAATACTAATCGATCGAGGACTTAACCAAAATGTTTGAAACATTCAATGCACCGTTTATCCAGTTTTGAAAGAACAAAACCTTTCATTTTAGGGTTTCAAAATACGACGTATATTGAAAGCCAAAGAGAGCTTCAAGACACAAGTAGTACAAGGAAGCAAACGAGTGAATGAGGGAGCGTACCTCTGTACGTGATCGATTGAACGAGAGAAGCTGACGCAGTAATACGCCGTGTATTGGAGGTCGTCAATAGTCTAGTGATGATGGCAAAGAGGTCACACCCGTTCCCATACCGAACACGGAAGTTAAGCTCTTTAGCGCCGATGGTAGTTGGGGGCTTCCCCCTGTGAGAGTAGGACGTCGCTAGGCAATGAAGACAGTCAGCTGTGTGCTGGCTGTTTTTTTTTATGAAAATCCTTAATAACTTATCAATAATCCCACAAAACTTGCCTAAAATTATAATAAGGCGGGCTTCAACAAATATTTATATACTAAACGAAGAAGAAAATTAAAAAGGCTATATTTTTATCAGTGTAAAAAAGAGAAAAGGCTATCATATTTATCGCCTTCGAAAAAAACTGAATTGTCTTTCTTTTATAAGTTTCTTGACAGTAGCTTAGCACGTTGTTAATCTTACAATTAATATTCTTTTAACTATAGGAGGAAGTTACGAACATGTGGGAAACTAAATTTGCCAAAGAAGGTTTAACTTTTGATGATGTATTATTAGTACCAGCTCATTCAGAAGTATTACCGAAAGATGTTGATTTATCAGTTCAACTAACACCGAAGATTAAATTAAATATTCCAATGGTCAGCGCAGGCATGGATACAGTTACAGAGTCTAAAATGGCAATTGCTATGGCACGTCAAGGTGGAATCGGTATTATCCATAAGAACATGGGGATTGATGAGCAAGCTGAACAAGTAGAAAAAGTAAAACGTTCTGAAAATGGTGTTATTACAAACCCATTTTTCTTAACTCCGACTCACCAAGTTTTCGATGCTGAGCATTTAATGGGTAAATACCGAATTTCTGGTGTACCAATTGTTGATAGCATGGAAAACCAAAAGCTAGTAGGGATCATCACAAACCGTGACTTACGTTTTATCTCTGACTATTCTTTAAAAATTGAAGATGTTATGACAAAAGAAGATTTAATTACAGCTCCTATTGGAACGACTTTAGAGGATGCTGAAAAGATTCTTCAACAATATAAAATCGAAAAGCTACCAATTGTAGATGAAGAAGGTAAATTAACGGGATTAATTACAATTAAGGATATTGAAAAGGTAATTGAATTCCCTAATGCTGCAAAAGACGTACATGGTCGTTTGTTAGTAGGGGCAGCAGTTGGTGTTTCAAAAGATACGATGATGCGTATTGAGAAGCTTGTTGAAGCACAAGTAGACATCGTAGTAATCGATACAGCTCACGGTCATTCTGAGGGCGTATTACAAACAATTCGCTCTATCCGTGAAACGTATCCAGAGCTTGAAATTATCGCTGGTAATGTAGCAACAGCTGAGGGAGCACGCGCATTATTTGGAGCTGGTGCAGATGTAGTGAAAGTTGGTATTGGTCCAGGATCTATCTGTACTACTCGCGTTGTAGCTGGTGTTGGTGTACCTCAAATTACAGCTGTTTACGATTGTGCAACAGTAGCTCGTGAACTTGGTAAAACAATTATTGCTGATGGAGGCATTAAATACTCTGGGGACATCGTAAAGGCTCTTGCAGCGGGTGGTAACGTTGTAATGCTTGGTTCACTTCTTGCAGGTACTTCTGAATCTCCTGGTGAAACTGAAATCTTCCAAGGACGTCGTTTCAAAGTTTACCGTGGTATGGGTTCAATCGGAGCTATGGAAAAAGGTTCAAAAGATCGTTACTTCCAAGAGGATGCGAAAAAATTAGTACCAGAGGGTATTGAAGGTCGTCTTCCATACAAAGGACCACTAGCAGATACAATTTACCAACTAATCGGTGGTATTCGTGCAGGTATGGGCTATTGCGGATCAGCTAACCTTGAGTTCTTACGTGAAAATGCTCAATTTATTCGAATGACAGGTGCAGGTCTACGTGAATCACATCCACATGATGTACAAATCACAAAAGAATCACCAAACTATTCGATGTAATATATTACTAGCAACTTTTATGCTCTCGAATCGTCTACAAAGATGGCGCGAGAGCATTTTTTTTTATGATAAAGAGTGCGCACGGACGTTACTATCTATGATAAAATGTCGAGGACAAGATTATTTTTTTGGAGGGCTTTAAAGGTGAAAAAGACAATGAACACCGTAATTCGCTTGCTCCTAATTCCTGTTTTGTTATTGAGTGTTTTAGCAGGTATTCCAGCGAAGGCAAATGCAGAAACAGATTTAGGACTACACGTGGATGCTGCGATTTTAATTGACGCAGATTCAGGGAAAATTTTATATGAACAAAATGCAGATACTTCACTAGGTATCGCGAGTATGACAAAAATGATGACTGAATATCTGTTATTGGATGCAATTAAAGCAGGTACAGTTAAGTGGGATCAGGAATATCACGTAACTGATTATACGTATAAAATGTCTCAAAACCGTGCGTTAAGTAATGTACCATTACGTAGAGATGGAAGTTACACAATTCGTGAATTATATGAGGCGATGGCAATTTACTCTGCAAATGCTGCTACAGTAGCTATAGCAGAAACAATTGCAGGTACTGAAACTGAGTTTTTAAAGCTTATGAATAAAAAGGCAGAAGAGCTTGGTCTTAAAGACTATAAATTCGTGAATTCTACTGGTCTTAACAATGCAGATTTATTTGGTATGCAGCCAGCTGGTACTGGACCAAATGATGAAAACGTAATGCCTGCTAAATCTGTAGCAAAATTAGCATATCATTTACTAAAAGATCATCCAGACGTATTAAAAACGTCTAAAATTGCAAAAAAGACGTTCCGTGAAGGTACAGAAGATGCAATTAACATGGAGAACTGGAACTTTATGTTGCCAGGATTAGTGTTCCAATATGAAGGTGTTGACGGATTAAAAACAGGTACAACAGACTTTGCTGGACATTGCTTTACAGGTACAGCAGAGCGCAATGGTACACGTTTAATTTCTGTTGTTATGAAGGCTGTAGATACACAAGGACAGGGCTCAAGAAAAGCGCGCTTCGATGAAACAGCTAAATTGCTTAACTATGGTTTCTCACAATTCTCGAAACAAGAAATTATTCCGGCGAACTATACGTTTAAAGATCAAGAAACAGTAAAAGTTACAAAAGGTAAAGAAAACAAAGTAGCGATTGCTGTTAAAGAACCAGTTTCATTTATGATAAAGTCATCTGATAAAGACTTATATAAACCTAAACTAGTATTAGATAAAAAGAGTCTTGAGGCAGAGGTTAAGAAGGATACAGTTGTCGGAAAGGTAGTTATTGAGCGCTCAGAAGGCACAGATTACGGCTTTGTTGATGGCAAGGACCTTTCAGTCGATGTTGTCACTACAGAGGCTGTGGAGCGTGCTAGTGGTATCTCATTATTCTTCCAAGGTGTTGGTAGCTTCTTCGGCAGCCTATGGAGCGGCATTACTGACTTTGTTGGTGGCTTATTTTAATAATTAATGTATAAAGAACACGTAGATGTTTTAAACTATCTCGTGTTCTTTTTCACGTTTTTAAGCTTTATTGCATACGCTAATAGGCGAAAGGATGTGGCTAAATGTGTGGTATTACAGGATGGGCTAGCTTTCAAAAGGATTTAAGAACAAGTGATAGAATTCTGAAGTTAATGACGCAAACGTTAAATAAGCGTGGGCCTGATGATGAAAATATTTGGTGTAGTGAACATATTGCATTTGGCCATCGTCGGTTAGCTGTCATAGATTTAATCGGTGGGAAGCAACCAATGAAAAAAGTACATGATGGTGCAAACTATGTCATTACATATAATGGCGAGCTTTATAATACAGAGGAACTACGGAAAGAGCTTCAAAATCGGGGGTATGTTTTTACAACAAGGTCAGATACCGAAGTGTTATTAACTGCTTATATTGAATGGAAAGAGCAGTGTGTTGATTTTATAAATGGAATTTTCGCTTTCGGTGTATGGGATGAACGATCACAATCTCTTTTTTTATGTCGAGATCGACTAGGTGTAAAGCCTTTGTTTTACACAGAACAACAAGACGGCTTGCTTTTTGCATCCGAGGTGAAAGCACTCTTAGCGCATCCGTTGATTAAAACGACCGTCAATACGGAAGGGCTAGCAAATATTATGGCTGTAGGACCGTCTAGAACGCCCGGAAAGTCAATTTTCCAAAATATTTGTGAGCTACGTCCAGGATATGCAATGCGTTTCTCTAGAGAGGGTATACGAGTTTGGCAGTATTGGGCGTTACAAAGTAAACGTCATGAAGAGTCATTAGACGAAACAATTGATCATGTCCGTTTTTTGTTAACTGATGCGATTGAACGACAGCTTGTTTCAGACGTACCGATTTGTACATTTCTTTCAGGTGGTTTAGATTCTAGCATTATTACCGGAATTGCAGCAAACAGGTTTCAGCAACAAAATAAAGGTACACTGCATACGTACTCTATAGACTATGAGGATAATGAACGTTTCTTTAATCCGCATGCTTTTCAAACGTCCACAGACACGTATTGGATTCAAAAAATGACAGATACTTTTAGTACAACACATCATGCTGAGGAAATTTCTCAGCAACAATTAATCGATTTTTTAGTAGAATCTGTCATTGTTAGAGATTCACCGGGGATGGCAGATGTAGATTCATCATTATTATGGTTTTGTCGAGAAATTAAAAAGGACTTTACCGTTGCACTATCAGGTGAATGTGCAGATGAAATTTTCGGTGGTTACCCATGGTTTACAGAAACGACTACAGGTTTCCCTTGGATTCGTTCACTGTCTGAAAGATCAACACTGTTACAAGAGCGGTGGCGTAAGAAATTAGCAGTTGAATCATATGCACAACAGGTATATTCGCAAACAATTGCAGAAGTACCATATCTTGATGGAGAGAGTATTGAGGAAATTAGACAACGTGAAATGTTTTATTTGAATATGGTATGGTTTATGCAAACATTGCTGGAACGAAAAGACCGTATGAGTATGGGAGCGAGTCTTGAAGTTCGTGTTCCATTTGCAGATCATCGCCTTGTGGAATATGCGTGGAATATTCCTTGGGAAATGAAAAATTTGGGTGGTAAGGAAAAGGGTTTACTCCGTAAGGCTATGCAACATTTATTGCCAGAAGAAGTTTTGTATCGAAAGAAGAATCCATATCCTAAAACTTATCATCCAATTTATACAGTAGGTGTTCAAAATTGGCTAAGAGAAATTATGGAGAATAAAAATTCAATTCTTCATGAATTATTTGAGCGACAGAAGCTGATAGAGCTAATTGAATCTGGTGGAGGTTCTTTCAAAGTTCCTTGGTATGGACAATTAATGGCAGGTCCACAGCTTTTGGCTTATCTGGGGCAAATCCATACATGGTTTGAGCTTTATAATATCCAGCTAATTGAATCATAAAGAAACACCTATCAACCTTTTATGGTGAGGTTGATGGGTGTTTTTTCTGTATATCCCAACAGTCCATTAGCTTTTCAATAGATGGTTCAATTTCATGTACAGGTATACCTCCAAAGCCTAATAAAAATTGAGCTTGTGAGGTTGTAGAGTAATCTAAGCGATAATCAGATAGCGGATAGATCCCGATTTCCGCATTGGAGGCAAGCTGCTGTAATTGCTTTTCAGACAAAGCATGTTGTACATCCAGTAAAATATGCATTCCTGCTTGCTCACCAGTAATTTTAATTTGATTAGAATAGTTTTCTAAAATAGAAGTAAGTTTTTCATGCTTTTTTCGATAAACTTTCCTCATTCGATTTAAATGCTTTGCAAAATGACCGTCATGCATAAAATTAGCAACGATGTGCTGGTCGAAACGAGGTACTGTTGATGAATAGTAATTAAATACATCATTATAAGTTGCAAGTAATTTTGTTGGAAGTACAAAATAAGCAACACGCAAGGACGGCATTAATGATTTTGTAAATGTACTCATATAAATGACTTTATCATTTCGATCTAATGCATGAAGTGCAGGAATCGGTTTTCCAGTATAACGAAATTCGGAATCATAATCATCTTCAATAATATATCGGGAGGAGCTTTGTGCGGCCCAATTTAAAGCTTGTGCACGTCTCGTTGCCGATAATACTGCTCCTGTTGGGAATTGGTGTGATGGCGTGATATAAACAACGTCAGCGCTAGTTTTTTCGAGCTCATGAATAATAATTCCTTCATCATCGACTGCAATAGGATAAACTTTTCGTTTATGCTGAGAAAACATACGATGCACAGCTGGATAGCCTGGATTTTCAAGCGCAAAGCAAGTGTTGTCACTAAAGAGGCGCAAAATCATTGGTAGAAGTTGCTCTGTTCCTGAGCCGATAACAATTTGTTCAGGACTACAAACAACTCCGCGTGATTGAAATAAATAATTAGCAATCTCCGTACGTAAAGATAGCTCTCCCTGAGGCTCACCCGTTAATAATAATTCCTTTGAGGTATCATCAAAAAGCTCTTTCGCATATTTTCGCCATGTTTGAAAAGGGAAGGCATCGATATCGATGGAACCAGGATTAAAATCTATCTTGTACGATTTTTTCTTAGGTTGTTCGTTTAAGGGAACTATTGTGTCCTGCTGAATATACGGAAGCTCGTCAATTTCCTCTACAAAATAACCAACACGGGATTTAGACATAATATAGCCTTCTGCAAGTAGCTGTGCATACGCAATTTCAATTGTTGTTTGAGAAATATTCAAAAAATCGGCTAATTTTCTTTTTGATGGTAATTTTTCTCCTACTGCAATTTTATTTGTAATAATAGCTTCTTTAATACCGCTATAAAGCTGGTCATAGAGCGGTTTTTCACCATTTTTTTCTAGCTGAAATAATAGCATGTCCATGTTCTTGAATCCTCCTGACCCTATAATTATTTTGTAAACTGGATATTTTTATATGGTCAATTTCAATTATACTAAATTTCATCATAAAGGTGGAGGTTAGAAATCATGAAACAAACAGGTACAGAGTTAGTAAAACGCGGGATGGCGGAAATGCAAAAGGGTGGCGTCATTATGGATGTTATTAATGCAGAGCAAGCGAAAATTGCGGAAGCGGCAGGAGCTGTAGCTGTCATGGCATTAGAACGAGTACCATCAGATATTCGCAAGGCGGGTGGTGTTGCACGCATGGCCGATCCTCGTATTGTCGAGGAGGTAATGGGTGCTGTATCCATTCCTGTCATGGCTAAAGCACGTATTGGACATATTGTTGAAGCAAGAGTTTTAGAAGCAATGGGCGTCGATTATATTGATGAAAGTGAAGTATTAACTCCAGCAGACGAAGAGTTTCATTTATTAAAAAGTGATTACACAGTACCATTTGTTTGTGGCTGTCGCGATTTAGGGGAAGCAGCTCGACGCATTGGTGAGGGAGCTTCCATGCTACGAACTAAAGGTGAACCGGGGACGGGTAATATTGTAGAGGCTGTTCGCCATATTCGTAAAGTGAATGCGCAAGTACGTAAGGTAGTAGGGATGACTGAGGACGAGTTAATGACAGAGGCTAAATTACTTGGTGCTCCTTTTGAATTATTAAGAGAAATTAAGCGTCTTGGCCGTTTACCAGTCGTGAATTTTGCAGCAGGTGGAGTTGCTACGCCAGCTGATGCGGCATTAATGATGGAGCTTGGAGCAGACGGTGTATTCGTTGGTTCTGGTATTTTTAAATCAGAAAACCCAGAAAAATTTGCCCGTGCAATTGTGGAAGCTACTACGCATTATAAGGACTACAAGCTAATTGCTAACATTTCAAAAGAGCTAGGTGTTCCGATGAAAGGTATTGATATTGCTCAGCTTAGTCAAAATGAGCGTATGCAAGAGCGAGGCTGGTAAGATGAAGCGAATCGGTGTTTTAGCATTACAAGGAGCGGTGCGAGAGCATGTGCAAATGTTAGAGTCACTTGGATGCGAAGCTGTCTTAGTAAAACAAGCGAATGATTTAGAGCAGCTTGATGGACTTGTGTTGCCTGGTGGAGAAAGCACAACGATGCGAAAATTGCTGAATCGATATGAGCTATTGGAGCCAATTCGCACAGTTGCTAAACAAGGATTGCCGATGTTTGGAACATGTGCAGGATTGATTTTATTGGCAAAGGAATTAGTGGATTATGAGTCACATTTAGCCGTAATGGATGTGGTAGTTGCACGGAATTCTTATGGACGTCAAGTGGACAGCTTTGAAGTGAAGCTCGATATACCTGAAATAGGTGCAGCAATTCCAGCTGTTTTTATACGTGCGCCACATATTGTTTCTGTAGGTGAAGGTGTTGAAGTATTAGCAGAGCATGACGGGAAAATCGTATTAGCAAAGGACGATCATTTATTAGGCTGTTCATTCCATCCTGAATTAACGTCAGATGCACGTATTCTTGAATATTTTGTATCGTCTATGGTATGACTTGCAAAATCTTGATTCATATAGTACAGTATGGATAAAATTTAAATAACTGAACACGATGATGGGAAGTAGTAGCAAGCACGTTTTTTTTAGAGAGTCAGCGGGTGGTGGAAGCTGATAAAAGCACTTGTGAATCCGTCCTGGAGTTGCGCAGTCGAAGTCAATGAAGTAGGCTGTCGCCGGCTGAAATGCCGTTATGAGATAAGTGGATTAGACAAAGTGTCTAATCAATTAGGGTGGCAACGCGGGTAGCTCTCGTCCCTTTTTTGGGGATGAGGGCTTTTTTGTGTTTTCTACTAACTATTTTCCCATCATTAAGAATCTACTGGAGGTATGACGATGTTAGATATTAAACGCGTGCGCGACAATTTCGCGGAAGTTAAAGAAATGCTATTAACACGTAATGAGGATTTAGGAAACTTAGACGACTTTGAACAATTAGATGCAAAGCGTCGTGAATTAATTGCAAAAACAGAAGAGCTTAAAGCTGAACGTAATAAAGTATCTGAGCAAATTTCTATCATGAAGCGCAATAAAGAAAATGCGGATGAAGTTATTGCACGTATGCGTCAGGTTGGCGATGAAATTAAAGAGCTAGATGTCCAATTAAATGATGTAGAAGAACGCTTTAAAGATATGATGATGCGTTTACCAAACGTTCCACATGAATCTGTACCAGTTGGCACAACCGAGGACGATAATGTGGAGGAATATACTTGGGGCGAGGTTCCAACATTTGATTTTGACATTAAAGCACACTGGGATATCGCTACGGACTTACAAATTGTAGACTTTGAACGTGGTGCAAAAGTGACTGGTAGTCGTTTCTTATTCTATCGAGGTCTTGGTGCTCGTTTAGAACGTGCATTAATGATGTTTATGATGGACTTACATGCAGAAGAGCATGGTTATGAAGAAATGTTACCACCTGTAATTGTCAATCGTGATAGCTTAACAGGTACAGGACAACTACCTAAATTTGAAGAAGATGTCTTTAAGTTAGATGACACAGATTATTTCATGATTCCAACAGCAGAAGTACCTGTGACAAACTTCTATCGTGATGAAATTTTAACAGCTGAAGCATTACCACAGGGCTTTGCAGCATACAGTGCTTGCTTCCGTTCAGAGGCAGGTTCTGCGGGTCGCGACACACGTGGTTTAATTCGCCAACACCAATTCAACAAAGTAGAATTAGTACGCTTTGTAAAACCAGAAGAATCTTACGAACAGCTAGAACTATTAACAGGTCATGCTGAAAAAGTACTACAATTATTAGGTTTACCATACCGCAAACTAAAAATGTGTACAGCTGATTTAGGCTTTACTGCAGCGAAAAAGTACGATTTAGAGGTATGGATTCCAGCTCAAAATATGTACCGTGAAATCTCTTCATGCTCAAACTTTGAAGATTTCCAAGCACGCCGAGCAAATATTCGCTTCCGTCGTGAACCAAATGCAAAGCCAGAGTATGTACACACATTAAACGGCTCAGGTCTTGCGATTGGCCGTACAGTAGCAGCAATCCTAGAAAACTATCAGCAACAAGATGGAAGCGTAGTGATTCCAGAAGTATTAAGACCGTATATGGGCGGGAAAGAAGTAATTGCTCCGAAATAACTTGAGCTAAGAAGCGTAAGGTAAAACAAGATATCGAATAGATTATCTACTTTTTTTAAAAAAAGAAACTACTGTTGAAAATTTGATCTCAACAGTAGTTTTTTTATTGTCGCTACTACAACGTTTTCCTATAATCATAAAAAAGGTGTCACAAGTATTTCATGAGCCACCTTCTTTAATATGAATTTTTATTAAAATTCCCCATTTTCAGCAATTGATGCTTGTCGTGCCTTTTTTTCGGCCTTTTTTCGTTCGCGTAAAGCTCGGAAAAAGTCGGTTAAGATTTGTCCGCATTCCACGGCTAAAATTCCTTCTATGACTTCACATTCATGGTTAAAGCGTGCATCGTTTAATAAACGATAGAGTGAATCTACACAGCCTGCTTTTATATCTCTTGCACCATATACAACGCGCGGCACACGAGATTGCAAAATGGCACCTGCACACATAGGGCAAGGTTCAAGCGTCACATAGAGTGTTGTTTTTTCAAGGCGCCAGCTCCCTATTTTTTTACAAGCCTCTTGAATAACCATTAGTTCAGCGTGCGTCGTCGCATTTTGTGTTGTTTCTCGCAAATTATGAGCCTGTGCAATAATCTCTCCATCGTAGACAAGTACAGCTCCTATGGGTACTTCTCCAAGTAAAGCGGCTTTCTTTGCTTCTTCCAGTGCACTGTTCATAAACAATCGGTCTGTTTCAAAAATATCCACTATGATCTCTCCTTATCATTTAGTGTATCTTGCTTAATTGGCAATTGCCACTATCAATTATGCCTTGGCATAATTGTAGCTGTCGCTTTGCTTTCGCTACATAAAACATTTGTAGCTGTCGCTTTGCTTTCGCACAGATAAACAATGCGTCCGGATTCGGTAAGAAGTTAAAACGTTGACATTTCCAATACGACCATCTATATTTATATATGAACACATGCTCATATATAAATATAAAAAGGTTAGGGGTAAATTAAATGGATGAAAAATTACAAAATACAGAGGTTCAGACTAACAAAGAGCAACATTTAGATGAAGAAACGCTATTCGTCGTGTCTCAAACATTTAAGGCATTAAGTGATCCGACAAGAATTCGCATTTTAAATTTATTGTGTACGGATGAACATTCAGTCAACGACATCGCTGAAATTTTAGATTTAGGTCAATCAACAGTTTCACATCAGTTACGTTTCTTGAAAAACTTACGGTTAGTGAAATATAGAAGAGAAGGCACAACCTTATATTATTCAAAAGATGATGATCACATTATGAATTTATTGAAGCAAGCTATTGAGCATGCTGCACATAACTAGAGTTAATGGAGGGATAAAACATGGGACATAATCATGATCATACACATGGCGCAAATAAAAAGATATTAATACTATCATTTATTATTATTACGAGTTATATGGTTGTTGAAGCGATTGGTGGCTATTTAACAAATAGTTTGGCTCTTTTATCCGATGCAGGACATATGTTAAGTGACTCCATTTCATTAGCGATAGCCTTACTTGCTTTTACGTTTGGAGAAAAGGCAGCGAGCTATAGTAAAACATACGGTTATAAACGATTTGAAATTTTAGCGGCGGTATTGAATGGTGTGACTTTAATTTTAATTGCTTTATTCATTTTCTATGAAGCAATAGAACGTTTTGCAAATCCACCAGAAGTGGCAACAACAGGCATGCTGATTATTAGTACAATCGGTCTTTTGGTAAATATTTTGGTAGCTTGGATTATGATGCGCGGCAGTGATACAAAAGATAATTTAAATATGCGTGGAGCTTATTTACACGTATTAAGTGATATGCTTGGATCTGTAGGAGCCATCGTTGCCGCACTATTAATTATGTTCTTTGGTTGGGGCTGGGCTGATCCACTTGCGAGTGTTATTGTTGCCGCATTAGTATTACGAAGCGGCTACTATGTAACGAAGGCTGCTATCCATGTTCTAATGGAAGGAACACCTTCAAATGTTGATGTTCAAGAGATCATACAAACTATTGTACAAACAAACGGTGTTCATAGCATTCACGATTTACACATTTGGACAATAACAAGTGGAGCAAATGCACTTTCCTGTCATGCAGTTGTTGAGGATCAGTTAAAAATTGCGGATAGTGAGAATATATTACGAGAAATTGAACATAATCTTGAGCATAAGGGCATAAAGCATGTAACGATTCAATTGGAAACAGTAGCGCATAAGCATGATAATTCAATTTTATGTACAATAAAAAATGAGCAATCGCATCATCACCACCATCATCATTAATAAACTTTTTTAGTTTATTAAAAATTTTCTACTTTACATACCCTTCGTGGGTATAGTATGATGATTATGAAATAGGAGGTGGAGAACACAGTGAAAGAAGATGCTTGTCATACAGAGGAAGCTACGTCGTGTCGAAAAAGCCATCACCCTGAACGCGTAAAAAAAGATTTAACGACTCGTTTGAATCGAGTAGAAGGTCAAATCCGAGGTATCAAAGGGATGATTGAAAAAGACGTTTACTGTGATGATATTATTACGCAACTGTCTGCCACACAGTCTGCTTTAAATAGCGTAGCGAAGATATTGTTAGAAGGTCATTTAAAGGGATGTGTAGTTGATCGCCTATCAGAAGGTGATGAAGCTGTATTAGACGAATTAGTAGTGACCATTCAAAAATTAATGAAGAAATAAAAGTTTTTTTGATAAATATATACCCCTATACTGTATTTAAATTAAAGGAGAGATATTTCATGCAAAACATAACTTTAAATGTACAAGGAATGTCATGCGGACATTGTGTAAATTCTGTAGAAAAAAATGTTGGAGCTTTAACTGGTGTTGAACAAGTAAAAGTGAACTTAGCTGATGGTTTAGTAGATGTAGCATTTGACGAAACGCAAGTATCTCTAGAGCAAATTAAAGAAACAATTGACGATCAAGGCTATGACGTTAAATAACATAAGTAGGGTGCTCATGTAGCACTCTCTTATTTTCAATTCTATATACCCCCTTGCGGTATGTGGAGAGGAGAATGGATAATGAGTTCAGAAATAAAAGAAGCCAATTTGCAAATTACAGGTATGACATGTGCAGCCTGCGCCACTCGTATAGAAAAAGGTTTAAATAAAATGGATGGTGTAGAACAAGCGACAGTTAATTTAGCTCTTGAAAAATCATCGATTAAATATGATTCGACAAAATTAAGTGAGGAGGACTTTGAAAAGAAAATTGAAGCTCTTGGCTATGGTGTTATTAAACAAAAAACTGAATTCGATATTACAGGCATGACATGTGCAGCTTGTGCTATTCGTATAGAGAAAGGTTTAAATAAACTAGCAGGCGTATCCTCAGCAAACGTAAACTTAGCGCTCGAAAAAGCAACTATTGAATTTAACCCATCTGAAGTTACGATTGCAGATATTATTGCGAAGGTTGAAAAATTAGGATATGAAGCGAATCAAAAAGCAGATGAACAAGAAACCGTAGATCATCGAGAACAGGCCATCAAAAAACAGCAGCAAAAATTTATTTTATCGGCCATTCTTTCATTACCATTACTTTGGACGATGGTAGGGCATTTTTCATTTACATCATTTTTATATGTCCCTGAATTTTTAATGAATCCATGGGTACAAATGGTGTTGGCTACTCCTGTTCAATTTATCATTGGGAAGCAATTTTATGTTGGAGCATACAAAGCTTTACGCAATGGTAGTGCCAATATGGATGTACTTGTAGTCATGGGGACGTCTGCGGCTTATTTTTATAGTGTCTATCAAGCAATTATTACCGCGGGATCACATCATGCCCCTCACCTATATTTTGAAACGAGTGCCGTATTAATTACTTTAATTTTATTAGGTAAATTATTTGAGGCAAAAGCAAAAGGTCGCTCATCTGAAGCAATCAAAAAATTAATGGGACTTCAAGCAAAAACGGCGATCGTTGTTCGAGATGGTGTTGAGAAAGAAGTACCATTAGAAGAAGTAGTCATAGGGGACATTATTTTAGTAAAACCAGGTGAAAAAATTCCTGTTGATGGTGAAGTATTAGAAGGAACAACAGCTGTTGATGAATCGATGTTAACAGGAGAGAGTCTACCTGTTGATAAAAAGCAAGGCGACCTATTATTCGGTTCAACTATTAATAAAAATGGCTTTATTAAAATGACAACGACTAAAGTTGGTCGTGATACAGCTTTAGCTCAAATTATTAAAGTTGTAGAAGATGCACAAGGCTCAAAAGCGCCAATCCAACGCTTAGCGGACCAAATTTCAGGTATATTTGTACCAATCGTTGTTGGTATTGCGATTGTAGCGTTTCTAATCTGGATTATTTGGGTGCGACCAGGTGAATTTACGCCTGCACTCGAAGTATTAATTGCAGTTCTCGTTATCGCTTGCCCATGTGCGCTTGGATTAGCAACGCCAACATCTATTATGGCGGGCTCTGGTCGTGCAGCGGAATTTGGCATTTTATTTAAAGGTGGAGAGCATTTAGAGCAAACGCAAAGTATTGACACAGTAGTTGTTGATAAAACAGGTACAGTGACACACGGCAAACCTATATTAACGGATGTCGTACTAGCAGTAGGCCAAGACGAAGCACGTTTTTTATCGTTAATTGGTGCAGCGGAGAAGCAATCCGAGCATCCGTTAGCAGAGGCAATCGTTCAAGGAATTGCCGATCGTGGTATTGAGCTAGGAGATGTTCAATTCTTTGAAGCGATACCAGGTTACGGTGTGCAAGCGACTGTATCTGGTCAAGGAGTTGTCATCGGTACTCGTAAATTGATGCAACAATACGGTATTCATATTGATGACATTCTACCAACAATGGAACAATTAGAGGAAAACGGTAAAACCGCAATGTTAGCTGCTATCAATGGTCAGTATGCTGGTCTAGTAGCAGTTGCTGATACAGTGAAAGATACCTCAAGAGAGGCAGTTCATCGTCTACAAGAAATGGGCATTACTGTTATTATGATGACTGGTGATAATGAACGTACAGCACAAGCAATCGGAGCAGAAGTTGGTGTCAATCATGTGATTGCTGAAGTGCTCCCAGAAGGCAAAGCAGATGAAGTGAAAAAATTGCAAGTTCAAGGTAAAAAAGTGGCGATGGTAGGTGATGGCATTAATGATGCACCAGCACTTGCAACAGCTACTATTGGGATGGCAATCGGTACCGGTACAGACGTCGCTATGGAAGCGGCAGATATTACACTGATTCGTGGCGACTTAAACAGTATTGCGGATGCTATCATCATGAGTCGTAAAACAATGCGCAATATTAAGCAAAACCTATTCTGGGCATTTGCTTACAATACATTAGGTATTCCAATTGCTGCAATTGGTTTACTAGCTCCTTGGGTAGCGGGTGCAGCGATGGCCTTTAGTTCAGTCTCTGTCGTTTTAAATGCACTACGTTTACAGCGAGTTAAATTATAAGGGTAACGATAGATCCACTTTGGTGGGTCTATTTTTTACTTCTCTCAACAAATATTTTTTAAGCACAAAGTCGATTCTGGACGCAATTCTGCTGAGGCATAATTGATTGTCGTTTATGGCCGCATATTTTAATAGAGATATAGCTTGATTCTGTTTTTCACTTTCTCACTATGATACAATGAAAAGCACTGATTTACTTTCTAAATAATACAAGCCTCGACGCAGGGGTAATTGACGATAGAATCCATAGAACATAAAGGAGGAGCTTCTGGTGACGGTTCCATTTGTTACGGTAGAAGGTCCGATTGGTGTTGGTAAAACCTCTTTATCTAAAGAGATAGCAGCGACATTTAATTACCATCTATTAAAAGAAATAGTAGACGAAAACCCTTTTCTAAATAAGTTTTATGAAAACATTGAGGAATGGAGCTTCCAAACCGAAATGTTCTTCCTATGTAATCGCTATAAACAATTATCAGATATAAAAAAATTTCGTTTAACGCATGATAAACCTGTTGTAGCAGATTACCATATTTTTAAAAATTTAATATTTGCAAAACGTACATTAGCATCATCTGAGTATGATAAGTACGAAGAAATCTATAAAATATTAACGAAAGATATGCCTGTACCAAATGTAGTTGTTTATTTACATGCCAGTGTTGATACGTTGATGAAACGTATTGCGATGCGTGGTCGTGAATTTGAAAAAATGATTTCACGAGATTACATGGAGCAACTAGTGGTAGATTATCATTCCTTTATCGAGCATTTTGAGAGCATGCATCCCGAAATTCCTGTTATTCGATTTAATGGTGATCAGCTTGATTTCGTAAAGAATCCAAATGATTTGAAATATGTTTTACAAACAATAAAGGACACGTTACAACAAAGGAGTTTGCAACAATGAATTTGAGAGAGAAATACGATATTCCTCCACAAACGGTCATTACAATCGCTGGTACTGTTGGTGTAGGGAAATCAACGATGACAAAGGCATTAGCAGAGGCGCTAAATTTCCGTACGTCATTTGAAAAGGTGGATACAAATCCGTATTTAGATAAGTTTTATGAGGACTTTGAGAAATGGAGCTTTCATCTACAGGTGTATTTTTTAGCAGAGCGTTTTAAGGAGCAGAAGCGTATTTTCGAATATGGCGGCGGGTTTATTCAAGACCGTTCTATCTATGAAGATACAGGGATTTTTGCAAAGATGCATTATGACAAAGGTACAATGAGCCCAACGGATTACGAGACTTATACAAATTTATTTGATGCGATGGTGATGACACCGTACTTCCCACATCCAAATTTACTCGTTTATCTAGAGGGGCCAATCGATGCTGTAATTGGACGTATTCAAGAACGTGGACGTGAGATGGAGCAGCAAACACCGAACGATTATTGGATTGAAATGCATGAACGCTATGAGAACTGGATTAATAACTTTAATTCATGCCCAGTTCTACGTTTAGATATTAATGATTATGATTTATTAAAAAATCCTGAAGCAATTGAATCAATTGTGAGCCGCATCAGTCATATGCTAAAGCAAACAAGTCATTTACGTAAATAGAAGGTTTATTAAAGCTAATATCTCTAAAACAATAGGGAGATAAATTTTGAAGTTCTGGTCGAAAGCGGAGCGACAGGTTTAAACAAAAAAATAAATGATCAAAAGACGTGAGACAATATGTAGCCTATTGTGTCACGTCTTTTGAAATAGGAGGGATTACTATGAAAATAGCGGTGTATTGCGGTTCGGGCTTAGGCATAAACCCAATTTATGCAGAGAAGGCAGCCGAATTAGGGACGGTATTAGCGCAAAATGGTCATGGTGTCGTTTATGGTGGTTCGAAAACAGGATTAATGGGGAAAGTTGCAGATGCAGTATTAGCAGCTGGAGGAGAGGTTATTGGCGTGATGCCAACTCATCTACAGAAGCGGGAATTAGCGCATGCCTCATTAACAGAAATTCATTTTGTTGAGTCTATGCACGTACGTAAGGCCAAAATGGTAGAGTTAGCAGATGCATTTATAGCTCTTCCAGGTGGTGGCGGGACAATGGATGAATATTTTGAAGTGTTTACGTGGGCACAAATCGGATTACATGAAAAGCCAGTAATTTTATACAATGTAAATAGCTTTTATGATGCGATTTTACAACATTTTAAAAAAATGCTCGAGGAAGGTTTTATACGCACAGAACAAAAATCACTTATTCGTGTAGCTACTTCATCAGAGGAAATATTAAATTTATTAAAAAAACATGGGTAAAATTTCTTCTTTTAATAAATTATATCTATACGTACTTCCACGAAAAATGCGTTTTTTATAGCTTCATTTCTCCTCTTTTGTTTCATAAAGAAGGATAAATAGTGCAATTATTACTCCTAACGGTAACATAATCAAATGTTTTATTTCCATAATTTTCTGATATATATTGAAATAGTAGAAGAGTTTTATTTACAATAATTGTGTAAGGCTTTCTTAAATCATAATAGGGGTGTTATAGATGACAAAGGTGGAAGTAAGTTTTAAGCATTTACCGACGACTGCGGTTTCAGATGCGACAGGAGGACATACGAATTTACGCAGTGATATTAAACCGCTAGCAGATCATTTTAAAATTGCTGGTCGTGCGGTAACAGTGCGTTTACCAGATGGCGAAAATGGTGCGGTACTGGAAGCCATTCGAGCTGCTAGTGAAGGGGATATTTTAGTAATTGACGCTAAAGGAAATACCAATCGAGCTGTTGCTGGTGATTTTGTTCTTTCATTAGCGAAGGGTATTGGTGTACAAGGCTTTGTCGTAGATGGTGTTATTCGTGATATTGCAGCTATTCGTGAGCTGGATTTTCCTGTATTCTCGCTTGGCACAACGGTAGCGGCTGGCAATAAAAACGGTGGTGGAAAAGTAAATGTTCCTATTGCTATTGGAGGCGTTACTGTTCATCCTGGTGATTATATTTTTGGGGATGTGGACGGTGTCGTTGTCGTGCCGCGGGAAGATGCAGAACGGATTGTTGCAGCTGCTGAGGTAAAGCTTGAAAAAGATGAAATACGCGCACAAGAAGCACATGCAAATGGAAAAGAATCGATTATTGCTTATTTAGATAAAGTTTGTGCAAGCACAAAGCCGATTCCGAACGCAACTATGCCGAGGCATAATTGATCAAAGTAAAAAAACCCTCACGATGCCATCCATACATCGTGAGGATTTTTTTATTTTATGCTAAATTTTCATTATCATTAAAGTAATTTTTCATTTTTTCTGAATCGAAACGGCCTTCCCATTTCGCCATAACTAATGACGCAAGTGAGTTACCAATTACGTTAACGACTGTACGTCCCATATCAAGGATACGATCGATACCTGCGATGAATGCTAAACCTTCAAGTGGAATGCCGACAGTACCTAAAGTTGCTAGAAGTACAACGAAGGATACTCCTGGAACACCTGCAATCCCTTTAGATGTAACCATTAATACAAGCATTAACGTAATTTGTTCACCAATGCTTAGGTGAATACCGTACATTTGAGCGATAAATAATGCAGCAATAGCTTGGTACAGTGTTGAACCATCTAAGTTAAAGGAGTAACCGGTTGGAATAACAAAAGATACGATATCCTTTGGAGCACCTAATTTCTCCATTTTCAACATAACTCGTGGTAACACAGCCTCAGAACTTGCTGTTGAGAACGCTAAAATTAGCTCATCTTTTAGTACCTTAATTAAGAAGAAAATGTTGATACCCGTGAATTTTGCTACAAGACCAAGAACTACAAAGATAAAGAATAGCATTGTTGCATAAACAAGTATAGCAAGTTTGCCAAGTGGTATTAGTGAAGCAAATCCATATTTGGAAACGGTTACACCGATTAAACCAAATACCCCAATTGGAGCGAATTTCATTACAAGGTTAGTTACCCAGAACATAGCATCTGCTACACCTTGGAAGAAGTCTAATACTGGCTTACCTCGTTCGCCAATGGCAGCAACCCCTAAACCAAAAATAACAGAGAAGAAGATGATAGCAAGCATATTACCTTCAGCCATTGACTGAATGATATTTGTTGGTACAATGTCTACAATAATATCAAATGGTCCTTCATGCTGTACTTCTTCTGTCGTTTCAACGTATTGCGAAATATCTCCTTGAGAGAGCTCGTTCATGTTAATGCCTGCGCCTGGTTGGAATAAGTTTGCGGAAAGTAAACCAACTACAATTGCTACTGTTGTAATAATTTCAAAGTAAATAATTGTTTTCCCGCCTAAGCGTCCAAGCTGTTTCATGTCTCCAGTTCCAGCAACACCAACGATTAAAGTCGAAATAATAATCGGTACTACAATCATCTTAATAAGATGAAGGAAAATATCCCCTAAAGGTTGTAAATATGTTTCAATTTTGGGGTTTCCGTAAAAGATACCGCCAACAATAATCCCTAAAATCAAACCGACTAAAATTTGAGTGGCTAAACTGATTTTAAATTTCTTCTTCAAACCTTCGTACCTCCTAATATTAAAATTTTTAGGACACGCCTTACTTTAATAATACGGAGGACTTATGGAATCCGACAAAATCCGAGAAAATTAATTTACTTTTGTTAAAATGTCTGAATATAGTACTTGAATAAATTTCTTAATATTAACCTTTGCTTTACGATTTGCGTGGCCTTCTATTTGAGTCATAAGCTGACGAATCTCTTTAAAGTCAAAGTATCGAGGTGCATAATATTCAAATTCAGAGTTTGTATAATCAACGACCCCTAAATTGGCGAGATTTATCATCGCTGCTAATATCGTACGACGCACTCGCTGTTCAATAGCTTTACTTTCTTTTAAAATGTCATCTGGAGTAGCCTTTGTAACTGCTGCAATTTCCTCATATAATTCCTTTAATGGAGGAAGAGGTGCAATCTTGTGCTGATGAGCTAGTAATGTTTCGATAATAGCTATAATATCCTCGCTTCCGATTTCACCAACGATACCCATATCATTTAAAATTGATTGAATATGATCGCGTGACGTTGCTTTATGATTTATTTGTTCACTTAGATCAATGCTTGTAAGTGATTGGCGAATAATTAGCAATGAGTTTTTTAGGCGAAATTGTTCAGTTGTTTTACGTAAAACATTCTCAACCTCAATACGGTTTATAGGTTTATGAATAAAGAAATCTATACCTTGTTCATATGCCTCGCCGACCATTTCCTTATTCACTACCTGAGAAATCATAACAAATTGTCCCTCAAAACGATTTTGAATAAGGTGCTCGACTGTTGCTATACCATCAAGCTTAGGCATAAGCAAATCGATAAGTACAAACTCCGGCTGTGTCATTAAAATTTGTGGAATGGCGTCCTCACCATTGCGTGCTTCACCAATAACTGTACCTAAACCACTATCTTCAATAATTTGTTTTAACATGACCCGGCTTGCACGATCATCATCTACAATAAAATACCTCATTTAAGTCTCTCCCGTTTGAATAGTTTGCGTAGGAACTGTAATTTTAAACATTGTGTTTGCATTGTTTGATTCAACGGATATGGAGCCATTTAATTTATTAACTAATTCAGCAACATGTGAAAGCCCAATGCCTGTTGCCGCGACACCATCCACATTGTATTTCGTGGTATATCCAGGTTCAAAAATAATTGAGAGATCACTTTGTAAAATGCCCTTTCCGTTATCACATACTGTTATTACAGTATCATCCTGTAGTTGTTGAATGGCAATAGAAACGATACCTTGTCCCTCAATTGCTTCTATAGCATTAGCTGTTAAATTATTCAAAAGTGCAAGCAATGCAATATGTTCTTTCGTTTGAAAATCGGTGTCTATATTTATGTTAAACTGAATTTCTTTCCCGAGTAATTCAGCATATTTACTATTGCCATCCTCAATATAATGTAATAATTCTGACAATCTAAGGGTGCCAAAACTCTTTTCGCCGACAATTTTAGAAATACCCGCATAAATACGTTGTGAATCCTTCTTGACTTCATGAATTTCCTGGGCAATATGGAGTGCCTGTAAACTTTCCGAACGATATCCTAATGACTTTAATTGTCGATATAAATCAAACCCATTAGCTGTAATTGTTTCGATATGGTTCATAGATTTTTTTAAATAAAGTGTCTCAACATATAAATCTGAGCCGATCGTAAGCATTTCCTGAACACGTTTTTTTTGCTCTGCAAGTAAAATGGAACTATAAATACCAACTACAAAAAAACTACGCAATAAAGCAACTGCTAATAGTATAAGTAAAT
This sequence comes from Lysinibacillus agricola, assembly GCF_016638705.1. GTDB lineage: Bacteria > Bacillota > Bacilli > Bacillales_A > Planococcaceae > Lysinibacillus > Lysinibacillus agricola. The sequence goes on from NZ_CP067341.1 coordinate 44,766, forward strand.
CATGAAGGTGTAAAAAAGTATAAGAATTAACAAAAAAACGAAATAGCTGTTCTACAAAATTACTGAATACTTCACTAAACGCAACTAGTAATCCAAGCATTAGTGGTTTTTCTCTATATTGATGAATGCTTAGAATTTGTAGGCATACTGCAAACAATACATAAAATGCAGCAGCAGGTAAATGTGTTACCAAGCTATCCATTAATGGAATATCATGAAAAGAGTAATTAATGATCACTCGAAAAATGGTTATCACGATGCTTGTAGTAAATCCAGCCAAAATTATAGGTGTAGGTCTAAGTAGAGTACATAAAAAGAAAATAATACTTCCTAATCCAAAACGAAACGTTGTATTAGCGAAAGGCATTATTTTAATCTCACTACCGATAGCAGTTAATAGAGCAATTATGAAAATCCAAGTGAGGGAAGCACGAGATATAGAAATTTTTGAGTGCATTAAAAAATCCTCCCTAATCAATATTAGTAGAGCGATATAGCAAAGAAAAGATGTGCTAAAGAGCGCGTCGTGTGTTTGAAATAAAAGTAATTGTACCATCACTTTTGATGTTGTGTTGGGGCGGAATGCGACTTCGAAACGAAAGCGCATTTGTCTAGATGAAATAATACTATAGATTATTCCCAGTTATATCAATTTTTCGCCTTGGCGTAATTGTAGCTGACGCTTTGCTTTCGCTACAGAAAACACTTGTAGCTGACGCTTCGCTTTCGCTACAGAAAAGAGTTGCTGAATGAAGATAAATCGTAATTTCAATAATAAAAAATACCACAACCTAAGCGGAAGTGGTATCTAGCAAGTATTACATACAATTTTTAGGCAAAAAAAAACGGCTACATTCGTAGTCGGAATTTTAAAACTGGAGGAGGTAGAGGGATTCGAACCCCCGCGCGGTGTTACCCGCCTGTCGGTTTTCAAGACCGATCCCTTCAGCCAGACTTGGGTATACCTCCATTATTTTGTTGCATGTCTTATCGACAAGAATTAATTTATCATATTTTGAAAATCGCGTCAACAGATTTTTAAAATTTTTATTTTCTAAATGCTTATTTACGTTGCTGATAGATTATTCCATATAAATATTATGCGTATTGAGTTGCAATTTATGAAAACAGTAAGTATACTAGTTATTGCCGTGCTAGGTGGGAAGGTAGCGGTGTCCTGTAACTCGCAATCCGCTCTAGCGAGACTGAATTCCTTTTTCGAGGCTGTCCGTATTGTTTGGTCTGCCTTTTGCACGTAGTGTTGACGATTGGGTCCTGCGCAATGGATACCCATGAACTATGTCAGGTCCGGAAGGAAGCAGCATTAAGTGGTCTTATTCATGTGCCGCGGGGTTGCCTAATCTGAGCTAACGACAAGAGTAACGCTTATGTGCGGCTGTCGAAGAAAGGTGCACGGCATTAAATTGCCAATTTAAACGCATCCGTCTACAAAGGCGGGTGCGTTTTTTTATATGATTTTATAATATTTGTTGGGACGGAAGAGCAATCGCCAGAACGTTTAAGGAAGCAACAAATTGTGCGAGGCGGCCGATAGGAGCCGGAAACATCAGCCTTCACTACGGGAAGTGAAAGAGAATCGTCTCAAATTTTTTGAAAAATGGAGACACTATTTTATAAATAATGTGGCAAATGCTATAATAGAACTATTCTATATAATAAAGAAGAGGAGAGGAAACCATTGACGTATCAAGCATTTTATCGTGTGTATCGACCGCAATCATTTCGAGAGATGTCTGGTCAAGCACATGTCAAAAGAACGCTACAAAATGCTCTCCTAGCGAATAAAACAACACATGCGTATTTATTTTCTGGTCCGCGTGGTACTGGGAAAACAAGTACAGCTAAAATTTTTGCAAAAGCTTTAAACTGTGAGCATGCACCATCAAACGAGCCTTGTAACGAATGTGCTACTTGTTTAAGCATTACAGATGGCTCCCACCCAGATGTTATTGAATTTGACGCGGCGTCTAATTCACGCGTTGAAGAAATACGTGACATCATTGAGAAAGTTCGATTTGCACCTGCAAGTAGCAGATATAAAGTGTATATCATTGATGAAGTGCATATGCTCTCTACAAGTGCTTTTAATGCACTTTTAAAGACATTAGAAGAACCACCTCCACACGCTGTATTTATTTTAGCAACGACGGAGCCTCATAAATTGCCTGCAACGATTATTTCACGTTGTCAGCGCTTTGACTTCAAGCGTCTTTCGACCAATGATATTATTGAGCGCATGAAAGTCGTGTTAGAGGATATTAAGCTGCCATATGAGGAACAAGGCTTGAAAGTAATCTCACAATCTGCAGCTGGAGGTATGCGCGATGCTTTAAGCTTATTAGATCAGGTTGTATCCTTCAGTGGAGAAACGCTGAAGCTTGAGGATGCATTACTTGTTACTGGTTCCATCAGTCAGGAAGTTTTCTATGAATTAGCAGAGGCTCTAAAAGTAAAAGATGTCGCACAAATGCTCGCGTTATTAGAACAGCTTATTGCGGATGGAAAAGATCCTCTTCGCCTTTCAGAGGACCTGATTACATTTTTCCGGGACTTATTATTGCTACAAACGAGTGATGATTTGGCTGAATTATTAGAGCTAGTATCACCAGAGGAGCGAGTATTTACATTAGCGCATGAATTTGCACCTGATTTGCTATATGGCTACATTGATATTTTAGCGAAAACACAGCAAGAAATGCGGTTCTCTCACCATACAAAGATTTACTTAGAAACAGCGCTACTTAAAATGGTACAGTTTTCAGGAGGGGTAGTTAGTCAAACTACCACTTCAGGTGAGGCAGCTATGAGCCCTGAACTTGCTCAAAAAATCGTGGCACTTGAGCAAATGGTGCAACAATTATCAGCGCAATTACAAGCTGGTGCTCCTATGCAAACGGCGCAAGCACCAAAAGAGCAACGTCCACGAGCGAAAAGTCCGAATGGTTATAAAGCACCAACAGGTCGTATTCAAGAGGTGCTAAAGGATGCGACAAAGCAAGATGTGCAACGTATTAAATCGGTTTGGGCACAGGCGTTAAGCCAAATGCAAAAATCTCAGTCAGCTCTTTTAGCAGAAGCTGAACCTGTTGCGGCATCTTCAAGTGCTTTTGTGTTAAAATTCAAGTATGATATTCATTGTCAAATGGTTGCTGATAATCAATCCTAAAAAGCTCACTTCACACAATTAATTGCAGGGCAAATTGGTACTACGTATGAAATGCTTTGTACGCCTGAAGAAACCTGGTTAAAATTACGTGAAGAGTTTATTCGTGATCATGGCATGCAGCAGCAAAAAAAATCTCAGGATGAGACCGATCATGAAGTGGAATTATTAGAACCACCGGCAGAAATGCCAGAAGAGCCATTTATCGACGATGCCCAACCACTTGCTTCACAAGATCCACTTGTGACGGAAGCGGAAAAGTTGTTTGGTAAAGATTTTATTGAAATTGTTGAAGATTAATCATTTAGGAGGAATTCGTTTATGCGTGGTATGGGAAATATGCAAGGCATGATGAAAAAAATGCAAAAAATGCAAAAGGAAATGATGGAAGCTCAAGAGGCTTTAAATGCAGAGCAATTTGAAGGTGCTGCTGGCGGCGGTATGGTGAAAGTATCTGTAACTGGTCAACGTGAAATTGTAGAAGTAAATCTAGATCCATCAGTAGTAGATCCAGATGATATCGAAATGCTACAAGATTTAATCGTTGTTGCTGCAAATGAAGCTCTGAAAAAAGTGGATGAGAAAACAAATGCAACAATGGGTAAATTCACTCAAGGCATGAACCTTCCATTCTAGGAGGTAAATAAATGTACTACCCCGAACCAATATCGAAACTGATTGATAGTTTTATGAAATTGCCAGGTATCGGGCCGAAAACCGCGGCTCGTCTGGCGTTTTTTGTGTTGACAATGAAAGAGGATGACGTTTTATCCTTTTCAAAGGCATTAATTGATGCTAAACGAAATTTAAGCTATTGTTCCGTGTGTGGCAATATAACTGATGTAGATCCATGCCATATTTGTACGGACAAACAACGAGATCATTCTGTTATTTGTGTTGTTCAAGATACAAAAGATGTAATTGCAATGGAAAAAATGCGTGATTTCAATGGTATGTATCATGTATTACAGGGAGCTATTTCACCTATGGATGGTATTGGTCCAGAGGATATTAATGTCGCTTCCCTACTAGTTCGTTTGCAAGATGAGGCTGTTCAGGAGCTTATTTTAGCTACGAATTCAACTATTGAAGGTGAGGCAACAGCGATGTATATTTCTCGTTTAGTGAAACCATCTGGTATTCGAACAACACGGATCGCTCATGGACTACCAGTAGGTGGAGATTTAGAATATGCAGATGAAGTAACGTTATCGAAGGCAATGGAAGGTCGCCGAGAATTGTGAGTGAGGGATTATTATGTTCTTCCGCAGTAAGGGAAAATTAAAAAAAGAATTCGACGACAAGCTTGTGAGTCTTATAAAAGAAACAAAAGAGGATTTACAGCAAGCAAAGATAATTGAAGAGTTCCTAGATGACTATGATTTAGATGCAATTGCTCAACGAAAAGTGGCAGAGAGTATACATTTTTATTTATTTAAAGAAGCTAGAATTCGGAGAGTATTAATTAAATAATAGTTTTTTAACTTATTTCAGCGGGTGTCCAAACATCCGCTGAAATAAGTTAATGCTTCCGGCGGATGTCACGGAATCGGAAAGGATTTCTTAAAAAGGATGTTAGCCTAAAATCATCGCATCCATGCGATAACGGCTAACTGACCTGCATCATGCAGGCCTAAGCACAAAGCCGAATCCAGACGCAATTATGCCGAGGCATAATTGATATTCATAGAAGCAAAACAGGAAACATAAACTTTCGTAATTATATAGTTAAGGGGGAAACCATATGTCGTGGTTAGTAATTATGAGTTTTTGTGTACCTGTAGTGCTTCTTTTTCTTTATATAATAATAAGACATGCTAAGATGGGTAAGATTTTAGAAGGAATGTCTGTGTTTTGGTTTAGGTTTGCATTTGCCTTTCTTTTATTATTCATTATTCATTTAAGTATAGGGTATGCCGGCTATAATATACCCATTAATCTGTTTTCTGTGTTAACAATTGCAATATTAGGTATTCCAGGTGTACTAGGAATAACTGCTTTAATATTTTTTTTATAAAATGCTTGCAAAGCGAAAATATTATGGTATAGTAATAAGAGTCGCTAAGATGACTGTTGAAAAACAAACGAACAAATAAATTAAACAATTTAGTTGTTGACATCTGGTTTGCGACATGGTATTATATAAGAGTTGCTGTTACGAAAGCAGCGGCGAAATGAACCTTGAAAACTGAACAAGCAAAACGTAATCAATAAAGTTTTTAGTAGCTAACCTTGAGTTGGTGAACGAAACAAAATTTTGGACATCAAACATGATGCCAGCAAAACAATTTGAGCTAATCAAATTTCTTTTTATGGAGAGTTTGATCCTGGCTCAGGACGAACGCTGGCGGCGTGCCTAATACATGCAAGTCGAGCGAACAGAGAAGGAGCTTGCTCCTTTGACGTTAGCGGCGGACGGGTGAGTAACACGTGGGCAACCTACCTTATAGTTTGGGATAACTCCGGGAAACCGGGGCTAATACCGAATAATCTATTTCGCTTCATGGTGAAGTATTGAAAGACGGTTTCGGCTGTCGCTATAAGATGGGCCCGCGGCGCATTAGCTAGTTGGTGAGGTAACGGCTCACCAAGGCAACGATGCGTAGCCGACCTGAGAGGGTGATCGGCCACACTGGGACTGAGACACGGCCCAGACTCCTACGGGAGGCAGCAGTAGGGAATCTTCCACAATGGGCGAAAGCCTGATGGAGCAACGCCGCGTGAGTGAAGAAGGTTTTCGGATCGTAAAACTCTGTTGTAAGGGAAGAACAAGTACAGTAGTAACTGGCTGTACCTTGACGGTACCTTATTAGAAAGCCACGGCTAACTACGTGCCAGCAGCCGCGGTAATACGTAGGTGGCAAGCGTTGTCCGGAATTATTGGGCGTAAAGCGCGCGCAGGCGGTCGCTTTAAGTCTGATGTGAAAGCCCACGGCTCAACCGTGGAGGGTCATTGGAAACTGGGGGACTTGAGTGCAGAAGAGGAAAGTGGAATTCCAAGTGTAGCGGTGAAATGCGTAGAGATTTGGAGGAACACCAGTGGCGAAGGCGACTTTCTGGTCTGTAACTGACGCTGAGGCGCGAAAGCGTGGGAGCAAACAGGATTAGATACCCTGGTAGTCCACGCCGTAAACGATGAGTGCTAAGTGTTAGGGGTTTCCGCCCCTTAGTGCTGCAGCTAACGCATTAAGCACTCCGCCTGGGGAGTACGGTCGCAAGACTGAAACTCAAAGGAATTGACGGGGGCCCGCACAAGCGGTGGAGCATGTGGTTTTAATTCGAAGCAACGCGAAGAACCTTACCAGGTCTTGACATCCCGTTGACCACTGTAGAGATATAGTTTTTCCCTTCGGGGACAACGGTGACAGGTGGTGCATGGTTGTCGTCAGCTCGTGTCGTGAGATGTTGGGTTAAGTCCCGCAACGAGCGCAACCCTTGATCTTAGTTGCCATCATTTAGTTGGGCACTCTAAGGTGACTGCCGGTGACAAACCGGAGGAAGGTGGGGATGACGTCAAATCATCATGCCCCTTATGACCTGGGCTACACACGTGCTACAATGGACGATACAAACGGTTGCCAACTCGCGAGAGGGAGCTAATCCGATAAAGTCGTTCTCAGTTCGGATTGTAGGCTGCAACTCGCCTACATGAAGCCGGAATCGCTAGTAATCGCGGATCAGCATGCCGCGGTGAATACGTTCCCGGGCCTTGTACACACCGCCCGTCACACCACGAGAGTTTGTAACACCCGAAGTCGGTGGGGTAACCTTTTGGAGCCAGCCGCCGAAGGTGGGATAGATGATTGGGGTGAAGTCGTAACAAGGTAGCCGTATCGGAAGGTGCGGCTGGATCACCTCCTTTCTAAGGATATTTTCGGAATACAAACCTAGGGTTTGTAAGATTACGTTTTGCGTTCAGTTTTGAAGGTTCATTCTTACGAATGAAATACTTCAAAACTTGTTCTTTGAAAACTGGATAAAACGACATTGAAATTGTAACAAACACATTTATTTTTTTAAGTTTTTTTTATAGGCTTAATAACTTGGTTAAGTTATTAAGGGCGCACGGCGAATGCCTTGGCACTAGGAGCCGAAGAAGGACGGCACTAACACCGATATGCTTCGGGGAGCTGTAAGTGAGCTTTGATCCGGAGATTTCCGAATGGGGGAACCCACTACGTTTAATCGCGTAGTATCTTGACGTGAATTCATAGCGTCTTGAAGGCAGACCCAGGGAACTGAAACATCTAAGTACCTGGAGGAAGAGAAAGAAAAATCGATTCCCTGAGTAGCGGCGAGCGAAACGGGAAGAGCCCAAACCAAGAGGCTTGCCTCTTGGGGTTGTAGAGACACTCTATACGGAGTTACAAAAGAACGAGTTAGATGAAGCGACTTGGAAAGGTCCGCCAGAGCAGGTAAAAAGCCCTGTAGTCGAAAGTTCGTTCTCTCCAGAGTGGATCCTGAGTACGGCGGAACACGTGAAATTCCGTCGGAATCCGGGAGGACCATCTCCCAAGGCTAAATACTACCTAGTGACCGATAGTGAACCAGTACCGTGAGGGAAAGGTGAAAAGCACCCCGGAAGGGGAGTGAAAGAGATCCTGAAACCGTGTGCCTACAAGTAGTTAGAGCCCGTTAATGGGTGATAGCGTGCCTTTTGTAGAATGAACCGGCGAGTTACGATTACGTGCGAGGTTAAGCTTTAGAAGGCGGAGCCGCAGCGAAAGCGAGTCTGAATAGGGCGAAATAGTACGTGGTCGTAGACCCAGAAACCAGGTGATCTACCCATGTCCAGGGTGAAGGTGAGGTAACACTTACTGGAGGCCCGAACCCACGCACGTTGAAAAGTGCGGGGATGAGGTGTGGGTAGCGGAGAAATTCCAATCGAACCTGGAGATAGCTGGTTCTCTCCGAAATAGCTTTGAGGGCTAGCCTCGTGATGAGAATACTGGAGGTAGAGCACTGTTTGGACTAGGGGGCCATCCCGGTTTACCGAATTCAGACAAACTCCGAATGCCAGATATTTATACACGGGAGTCAGACTGCGAGTGATAAGATCCGTAGTCAAAAGGGAAACAGCCCAGACCACCAGCTAAGGTCCCAAAGTAATCGTTAAGTGGAAAAGGATGTGGCGTTGCACAGACAACCAGGATGTTGGCTTAGAAGCAGCCATCATTTAAAGAGTGCGTAATAGCTCACTGGTCGAGTGACGCTGCGCCGAAAAATGTATCGGGGCTAAACGATTCACCGAAGCTGTGGATTGACATCTATGATGTCAGTGGTAGGAGAGCGTTCTAAGTGCGTTGAAGTCAGACCGGAAGGACTGGTGGAGCGCTTAGAAGTGAGAATGCCGGTATGAGTAGCGAAAAGACGGGTGAGAATCCCGTCCACCGTATGACTAAGGTTTCCTGAGGAAGGCTCGTCCGCTCAGGGTTAGTCGGGACCTAAGCCGAGGCCGATAGGCGTAGGCGATGGACAACAGGTTGATATTCCTGTACCACCTCCTCACCGTTTGAGAAATGGGGGACGCAGTAGGATAGGGATAAGCGCGCCGTTGGTTGTGCGCGTCCAAGCAGTAAGGCGTGTGTGTAGGCAAATCCGCACACTATAACGTTGAGCTGTGATGGCGAGTCCGTATGGACGAAGTTCCTGATTTCACACTGCCAAGAAAAAGCCTCTATCGAGGTGAGAGGTGCCCGTACCGCAAACCGACACAGGTAGTCGAGGAGAGAATCCTAAGGTGTGCGAGAGAACTCTCGTTAAGGAACTCGGCAAAAATGACCCCGTAACTTCGGGAGAAGGGGTGCTCTTGAGCGTGCAAGCGCATGAGAGCCGCAGTGAATAGGCCCAGGCGACTGTTTAGCAAAAAAACACAGGTCTCTGCAAAACCGTAAGGTGACGTATAGGGGCTGACGCCTGCCCGGTGCTGGAAGGTTAAGAGGAGTGGTTAGCGCAAGCGAAGCTGCGAGTGAAGCCCCAGTAAACGGCGGCCGTAACTATAACGGTCCTAAGGTAGCGAAATTCCTTGTCGGGTAAGTTCCGACCCGCACGAAAAGGCGTAACGATCTGGGCACTGTCTCAACGAGAGACTCGGTGAAATTATAGTACCTGTGAAGATGCAGGTTACCCGCGACAGGACGGAAAGACCCCGTGGAGCTTTACTGTAGCCTGATATTGAATTTTTGGTACAACTTGTACAGGATAGGTAGGAGCCAGAGATCTCGGAGCGCCAGCTTCGAAGGAGGCGTCGGTGGGATACTACCCTGGTTGTATTGAAATTCTAACCCATGCCCCTTTAGCGGGGCAGGAGACAGTGTCAGGCGGACAGTTTGACTGGGGCGGTCGCCTCCTAAAAGGTAACGGAGGCGCCCAAAGGTTCCCTCAGAATGGTTGGAAATCATTCGTAGAGTGTAAAGGCACAAGGGAGCTTGACTGCGAGACCTACAAGTCGAGCAGGGTCGAAAAGACAGGGCTTAGTGATCCGGTGGTTCCGCATGGAAGGGCCATCGCTCAACGGATAAAAGCTACCCCGGGGATAACAGGCTTATCTCCCCCAAGAGTCCACATCGACGGGGAGGTTTGGCACCTCGATGTCGGCTCATCGCATCCTGGGGCTGTAGTCGGTCCCAAGGGTTGGGCTGTTCGCCCATTAAAGCGGTACGCGAGCTGGGTTCAGAACGTCGTGAGACAGTTCGGTCCCTATCCGTCGTGGGCGTAGGAAATTTGAGAGGAGCTGTCCTTAGTACGAGAGGACCGGGATGGACACACCGCTGGTGTACCAGTTGTCTTGCCAAAGGCATCGCTGGGTAGCTATGTGTGGACGGGATAAGTGCTGAAAGCATCTAAGCATGAAGCCCCCTCAAGATGAGATTTCCCATTACGCAAGTAAGTAAGATCCCTCAAAGACGATGAGGTAGATAGGTTCGAGGTGGAAGTGTGGTGACACATGGAGCTGACGAATACTAATCGATCGAGGACTTAACCAAAATGTTTGAAACATTCAATGCACCGTTTATCCAGTTTTGAAAGAACAAAACCTTTCATTTTAGGGTTTCAAGATACGACGTATATTGAAAGCCAAAGAGAGCTTCAAGACACAAGTAGTACAAGGAAGCAAACGAGTGAATGAGGGAGCGTACCTCTGTACGTGACCGATTGAACGAGAGAAGCTGACGCAGTAATACGCCGTGTATTGGAGGTCGTCAATAGTCTAGTGATGATGGCAAAGAGGTCACACCCGTTCCCATACCGAACACGGAAGTTAAGCTCTTTAGCGCCGATGGTAGTTGGGGGCTTCCCCCTGTGAGAGTAGGACGTCGCTAGGCAAAAAGTAGCCACTGAGAAATCAGTGGTTTTTTTGTTTTAATTAAACTCAGTAATAAACCCTTGAAAAATGTTAGAATTTAATTGATATAAATTAACAAATAAGGGGTGTATTGAAGTGGCAACAGGATTATATAGTGAAAATATCCAAATTGAACGAGCCAGGCTACAGGAGTTTATTCAAAATAAAGAGCAATGGGCTGTACTAATACCTGGTTATTTACATCATGAATTTCCAAATGAGCAAAATATGATTTGGGTATTTCAAGGGGATTTTGGCATTATCCAAAAAGCTGTAAAGGTTGAGCTTAAGGGCAAGGAGTCAAATCCTAATCAAGTTTTGTTTGATTTGGTAGGCTTATCAGATCCGATAAATGGTGATGGTTATTTTGAAATTACACAAAATCAAGACGGTACATGTCAGTTAGCAGGCAATTTAACAATGAAGGCAAGCGGTTTCTTAGCGGGGATGATGAATCCAATTTTAGAAAAGTTTGTACCGCAATTAGTAGAAAAGCTAGTACAAGAGATGGCGGTAAAGGCTAGTATCTAGTATGTTAGTAGAGAAACTGGCGTTAAGTACATTTTAGAATAGTTTTTACTAAAAAGAGTAGAAGGTCATTGCTATTAGATGCAATGATCTTTTTGTATTTATCACCAAAAGTTTGGGCTGATATTTTATTAAAACGTTAATAAGTCGGAACTGAAATCACCCTTACGTTATTTGTACGTATTACCTGGAATAACTTGACAGCACCTTTTATAAAGTTTAAATTTGAGTATATACTCAAATTTAAAAACGGTGGTGAAAAAGTTTGATATCAAAGAAGGATAAAATTTTGGAAGCTTCATTAGAGCTTTTTACTAAAAAGGGTTATACTGCAACGACTACTAAAGAAATAGCATTAAAGAGCGGAGTAGCAGAGGGGCTTATATTTTATTATTTTAAAGATAAAAATGAACTTCTTAATTATCTTATTCGTGAATTTTCATTTATGGGCTCACTACAAAATGAGATAAAAGAGCTTTCAAAAATGGAGCCCTATCCAGCTTTAATTAAATTTGGTCAATTATATGCCAATTTTTTATCATGTAATAAAAGCTTTTTAACTTTTATTTGGTCCCCCGAAATAGTCCAGAACACAAATGTTAGTAAGGATATTGTGGATTTTATAAATACAATGGGTGAACAAGTCAGTTCATTTTTAATAAGAACTTCTTCATGTACTGTTGAAAAAAAGACAATAGAAACAGCAGCTTCAATGTTTCTTTCAACAATATTAACGCATGTTTTAGTTGAAGAAAGAAAGACAGATAAAATGCCAATTGAAAATAATGATTATATTGAAGAGATAGCAATGTTTGTTTTAAAAGGAATGCAAAATTCCCATTAAGTAAATTTTTTTGGCTCATCACCAAAAGTTGTGGATGACATTTGTTAAAACGTGTGCAATTTATAGAAGTCGATTTGGTGAGGAGCTATTTTTTTTTGAGAAACATTTGAGTAATTACTCAATATAATTTAAAAAGGAGGAATCATTATGGAACAATGGGTAGGTATTCAAACACTTATTTGGCTATTCCCTATTATGTTTATTCTTCATGATTTTGAAGAAATTATTATGGTTGAAAAGTGGCTAAATAAGAATTCTACTATTTTGTACGAAAGATTGCCGGAAAAAATTGCTGATAGAGTTATGAAACAGTTCTCGATGTCGACAGCGCAGTTTGCGGTAGCAGTAATCGTAATATTCATGTTTGTAAGTAGTTCCACTTTTTTAGCCAATCAATATGTGAATCAAGGGCCATTTGGAGATATATACTTTTTCACTATGGTTACGCTAATCTACTTTCTACATGCGTTCACACACCTTGCACAATCTGTTTTTCTTCGTTCCATTACACCCGGTGCACTCACATCTTTAATAATCGTCATTCCATACAGTTTAATTTTGTATCGTTCGTTATTAGTCAATGAAGTTATAACGTGGAATATTATATTTGTATGCTTACCATTTTGTCTTTTATTGATCCCGGTTGCATTACTAGCACATTGGATCGGTAAAAAGGTTATCTGAATTTCACTTTATTTATATCCATTCAGCAAATGTTTTTGTAACGTAAGTGTTATAATTAACTAAGAATATAACGGAAATGGGTGTTTTGTTTTGCAAAAGAAAAAGCCGATTGTAGAAGGATTAGAACGCTTTCGACAACAACAAAATATTTCCTTTCATGTACCAGGGCATAAGCATGGAGAACTGTCCCATCTTCCTCAAGCCTTTAAAGATGTAATGCGCTACGATGTGACTGAATTATCAGGTCTTGATGACTTACATCACCCTGAGGAAATGATAGTAGAAGCAGAAAACTTATTGGCAGATACATATGGGGCGATGAAAAGCTTCTTTTTAGTAGGTGGATCTACGGTTGGAAATTTAGCGATGATTTATGCCACATGTAAAAAAGGAGATACGATTATTGTCCAACGGAATGCACATAAGTCTATATTTCATGCAATTGAGCTTGTTGGAGCAAAGCCTGTATTTGTTTCGCCGCTATGGGATGAACGAACATTAACTGCAACACATGTTTCTTATAGAGATTTAAAAGAAGCTGTTGATTATTATCCAGAGGCTCGTGCTGTAGTTTTAACATACCCTACGTATTACGGTATGACGTCTAAAGAAATACAGCAGCAGATTGCGTATTGTCATGAAAAAGGTATTCCTGTTTTAGTGGATGAAGCGCATGGAGCCCATTTTAGTGCGTGTACCTTATTTCGACCATCAGCATTGACGTTTGGTGCAGATGTAGTAGTACAGTCTGCACATAAAACATTGCCTGCTATGACAATGGCATCCTTTATGCATGTTAATTCAGATTTAATCGATGTCGACAAAATAAATCACTATTTACGTATGCTACAATCTAGTAGCCCATCCTATCTTTTATTAGCTTCTTTAGATGACGCACGCTATTATATACAGACATATATGGAGAGTGATGGTGCATATATAATAGAAAAAAGGAATCAATGGATAAAGGCACTACGGGCTATTGGCTCTTTGGAAGTTATCGAAGTAGATGATCCTATAAAATTATTGCTTCGCGTTGATGGCTATAGCGGCTTTCAATTACAAAAGGCATTAGAAGCAAAACACGTCTATGCAGAACTAGCAGATGCCAATCAAGTATTGCTTGTGCTACCTTTGTTGAAACATGGGCATCACTATCCATTTGCAGAAATACGTGTCTGTATTAAGGATGCTATAACATTGTTGTTAAGTACACCAAAGGCAGAAATAATAACGGCTTCACAAACAGCCTATAATTTTGTGGCCATTACGGAACCAGTCTATACATTTGATGAAATTGAAAAGTCGGACAAAGAATGGTTACCGTATATGCGAACAATGGGACGTATCTCTGCAAGTATGATTATTCCTTATCCACCTGGCATTCCATTGCTTGTTCCAGGCGAAAAAATTACAGTGGCAAAGCTGAGTCAGCTTGAGGAGTTACTGGCTACTGGTGCAACGTTTCAAGGAAATCACCGTTTAGAAGAAAAAATGATTGAGGTCATTAAATAGTTGGAGGCAATAACAGCATGAATTGCAATTTATTTATTACATTTGAAGGTCCAGAGGGTGCTGGAAAAACAACAGTTATTCAAAAAATAGCTGAGCGACTTACACAAGAAAATATTGATGTATTAGCAACGAGAGAACCTGGTGGCATTGAGATTGCTGAAAAAATTAGAACGATTATTTTAAACCCTGCCCATACAGCTATGGATGAGCGTACAGAGGCATTACTGTACGCAGCGGCTAGAAGTCAGCATTATTTTGAAAAAGTACGACCTGCTTTGGATGCTGGTAAAATGGTTATTTGCGATCGCTTTATTGATTCATCATTAGCATACCAAGGATATGCACGTGGTATTGGCGTCGATGAAGTATTATCTATTAATGAGTTTGCAATCGGTAAGAAGTTACCTGATGTGACAATATTATTTGACCTTGCACCAGAGGTTGGCTTAGCACGTATTCATGCTCATGGAGAGCGAGAAGTAAATCGTTTAGATGTTGAAAGTTTAGCTTTTCATAAGAAGGTTCGAGAAGGGTATTTACAGCTAGTGGAGCGTTACCCTGAACGTATACATGTCGTGAATGCAGACCAAAATATTGAGCGTGTTGTTGAAGATGTATGGTCATTATTATATGAAGCAATGCAGTAAAAGCATGAAGTTGTTTATCACATTGTGATATAATGGTAACATCTATTATTTTATTTAACAGGCATTATAATGCTTATTGAATAAAATTAAAAATAGATGCCACTGTTTTGAAGTAATGAAAATCTATTTAGGTGAATTTTATAAAAGGGGTGAGTGCGAATGAAGTTAGTCGTAGCTGTAGTGCAAGATCAAGATAGCAACCGCTTATCGAATGCTTTAACGAAAAATCAGTTTCGCGCAACTAAATTAGCGAGCACAGGAGGATTTTTACGCTCTGGAAATACGACGTTTCTTATAGGGACGGAAGACTCTCTCATACCCAAAGTTTTAGATATTATTCGTGATAATTGTCGAGCACGAGAACAAATGGTTGCACCTGTTTCACCATTAGGCGGGAATGCAGATTCCTATATACCTTATCCTGTGGAGGTAGAAGTAGGAGGAGCGACTGTTTTTGTATTACCGATTGAACAGTTTCACCATTTTTAAATCATTACGTTTAAGTAAACACATTATAAATTAGCTTTTGTGTATTTGATATAGAAAGCAAGTGGGGGCGAAAACAGCTTGAAGATCAATCAAGATATACGTGTCGGGTTAAATACTAATCGCAAAGAGCCACTGCATAACAATAATCAAAATAACCGATTTGGAGATATGGTCGTCAAGCAAGGCACCAAACTGCAAACTGAACAACTTACACGATTGCTAGGGGATATTTCTACAGCAGGTGACCGTGTTGCAAGATCACGTAATTTACGAGAACTAGCTCGTTTTAAAATGCTTGTTAAACGATTTCTACAAGAAACAGTAGAGCATGGTATGGAGTTAAAGCAATCACATACATGGAATCGTTTTGGTGAAGGAAGACGCTTAAAAATTATCGAAACCATTGATATTCGCCTTGTGGAGCTTACGCAAGATATTTTAGATGAAGAAAAGGAAGCAATCGACCTTCTTGATAAAATCGGTGAGATTAAAGGCTTATTAATTAATTTATATATGTAAAACCCGTGTCTCGTTCTCTTGTAGGCGCGGGCTTTTTTCAAATATCATTCAGCAGTCAGGTCAAGAAATGACTTGCTGAGTAACACGTAACTAATCTATCTGCTCTAGAACTGCAGATATTTCTGTACTAAAAGTGAGCAATAGGAAACAATTATGCTATGAGTGTAATTGATATAGGAAGGAATTTTAATATATGGCCAAGAATGTTGAAGAGCTATTCACACTACAACCAGTCGTAATGAAGCAGCTTCAAACGATTTTTGACAAAAAAAGATTAGCACATGCATACATTTTTGATGGCGAAAAAGGGACAGGCAAAGTAGATATTATGCAGTTTTTTGTCAAATTAATGCTATGTGAGCAACCAAATCAAAATGTTCCATGTGAAACATGTCGAAATTGCAGACGTGTTGATTCGGGTAATCATCCAAATATTCATCAAATTTATCCAGAAGGTCAATTTATAAAAATTGATCAAATACGTGAATTAATTGCAGAGATGAAGATGATGGGTATTGAAGAGGGACGTAAGATTTATGTACTTCATCATGCAGACCGTCTCAATATTGCGTCTGCAAACATGATACTTAAATTTTTAGAGGAACCTGATGGTGAGGTAACTGCGATTTTGCTAACGGAGCAGATGCAGTCAGTATTACCAACGATTCGCTCACGCTGTCAGCATATTAAATTTCAAAAAATGCCTCGACATATGTTGTTAAAGCATTTGCAGGATAACGACATTTCTTACTCGATGGCTTCTACAGTGAGCATGATGACGAACGAGCTCGAAACAGCTATATTTTTAGCAAATGATGAGCAGTTTGCACATGCTCGAAAAACAGTGTTAAAATTAGTAGAGGCAATTCGTCAGAATGTACATGAAGCAATGCTTGTTGTGCATGAAGAATGGTTGCCACTGTTTAAAGAAAAAGGCGAGATGGAGCAGGCATTGGATTTACTACTATTTGCTTACCGTGATATAGTGTCAATAAAAGCTAATCCCGAAGCAGCTTGTACTTATCCAGACATGTTACAGACATTTAAAGAAGCTGCGTTACATTCGACTTATGAACGCCTATCTAGTCAAATGGAGTCTATTTTACAGGCACGCGCATCTTTACAGCGTAACATGAATAGGACGTTAATGATGGAGCAGCTAATGCTAAATCTGCAGGAGGGATATACATTTGTATAATGTAGTGGGAGTCCGCTTTAAAAAAGCGGGTAAAATATATTATTTTGATCCAGCATCATATCTACTAGAGAACAGTCAATATGTCATTGTAGAGACAGCTCGCGGTGTAGAATATGGTAAAGTAGTTGTCCCTCAAAAGGTTGTTGGGGATAATGATGTTGTATTACCACTTAAACAAGTACTACGACCAGCGGATGAACGTGATCGTATTCAAGTAGAGGAAAATGCTGCCGAATCGAAGCGCGCATTTGAACTAGCAAGTACTAAAATCATTGAGCATAATCTAGAAATGAAGCTCGTTGATGTTGAATATACATTTGATCGTAATAAAATCATCTTTTATTTTACGGCTGAAGGACGCGTCGATTTCAGAGATCTTGTAAAAGATTTAGCTTCGGTTTTTAGAACACGTATCGAACTTCGTCAAATTGGTGTACGTGATGAGGCGAAGTTATTAGGTGGTATTGGTCCATGTGGCCGGATGCTTTGCTGCTCAACGTTTTTAGGCGATTTTGAGCCAGTTTCTATTAAAATGGCTAAAGATCAAAATTTATCTTTAAATCCATCAAAAATTTCTGGTCTCTGCGGCCGTTTAATGTGCTGCTTGAAGTATGAAAATGATGAATATGAGGAAGCAAAAGAGGGCATGCCAGACATTGGTGACATAGCGATGACACCAGATGGTCGTGGTAAAGTTGTAGGTTTAAATGTACTAGAAAGACTCATTCAAGTATATTTACAAGAGCAGGAGCGCTCAGTCGAGTATACACTAGAAGAACTGCTAGCATGCGAAAAAAATCTTATATAAGATAGAGAATTGAACGAGGTGGCTTGGGTGAAGGACCGTAATTTCTTAGATACCGTTATGGAGTTCGAACAACAGCTCGAAGCAATGCAGGACCAATTTGGTGCATTGAAACAATTTGTAGCGTTAATGATGGAGGAACATAAGGCACTCGAAACAGAAAATCATCACCTTCGTACACGTCTAGAAGAACTACTTTCTAATGAAAACTCCGTACAGGCTGCTGATGAGAAGAAAGAGAGTCCATTAGATATTGGCGAGGGCTATGATAACCTAGCACGTCTATACCAGGAAGGCTTCCATGTTTGTCATGTTCATTTCGGAAGCTCACGTAAAGGTGAAGATTGTCTGTTTTGTCTATCATTTTTAAATAAACAAAATGTGTAATAGAAGGCTGATTCCCACTATGGTGGTGTCAGTCTTTTGTTTTGTATAGTAGGAGGAAGAATCATGGAAGATTGGTTAAAGGGTGACGAACGCTTAGACTATTTATTGGCTGAGAATTTACGTATTATTCAAAGTCCCTCTGTCTTTTCGTTTTCATTGGATGCGGTGCTACTTTCGAAATTTGTCAATGTCCCATATTATAAAGGGGAAATTGTTGATTTATGCTCAGGTAACGGTGTAATCCCGCTTTTTTTAAGTGCCAGAACAAAGGGGCATATTACAGGAGTAGAAATTCAACCGCGCTTATTTGATATGGCTGAGCGAAGTATCCGTTACAATAAGTTAGAAGAGCAAATTGATATGATTCTTGGTGATGTCAAGGAAATTCCTAAGCAACTTGGTTTCGAAAAATATGATGCTGTAACCTGTAATCCACCATATTTTTTAGCACATGAAGCCAGTGATAAAAATTTAAGTGAGCATTACGCTATTGCACGTCATGAACTATATTTAACGTTAGAGGAAGCGGTCCAATCAGCAAGTAAATTATTAAAGCAAGGTGGAAAAGCAGCTTTTGTTCATCGTCCAGGTCGATTATTAGATATTGTTACGGCAATGCGTGCGAATCGATTAGAGCCTAAACGTATGCAGCTTATTTACCCGAAAGAAGGTAAGGAAGCCAATACACTATTAATAGAAGGAATTAAAGACGGTAAACCTGATTTAAAAATATTGCCGCCCCTGTATGTTTATAATGCGAATAATGAATATACAGCGGAAGTGAGAGAAATCCTTTATGGAAAAGAACAATAACCATTATTTTTATGTGTTAGAATGTGCGGATCAATCTTTTTACGCAGGCTACACGAATAATGTAGACAGACGTGTCGCTGTACATAATACTGGTAAGGGAGCAAAATATACGAGAGCACGAGGTCCAGTGGAATGTATTTATGTAGAGGAATTTGATACAAAGCAAGAGGCGATGCGTGCAGAATATGCTTTTAAACAGCTAACACGAACGCAAAAAATGAAATATATAGGGAGGGATGAGTCATGAAATCTCAGAAAAGTACAATGCATGATCATACAGGTTGTTTATATCTAGTTGCAACACCTATTGGCAACCTAGAGGATATGAGTGTGCGTGCGCTACGTATTTTAAAGGAAGCAGATATTATTGCTGCCGAGGATACGCGTAATACAAAGAAGCTATGCAACTACTTTGATATAGCAACACCACTTATAAGCTATCATGAACATAATTTAGCGGTGGGAGGGGAGAAGCTGTTAGCCTTCTTACGTGAAGGAAAAACAGTTGCATTAGTTAGTGATGCCGGTTTACCTTGTATTTCTGATCCTGGTGCAGATATAGTCGAAAAAGCAATTGAGCAAAACTTTCCAGTTGTGCCGGTACCAGGTCCCAATGCAGCAATATCAGCATTAATCGCTTCTGGATTAACACCGCAGCCATTTTTCTTTTATGGATTTTTAAATCGAGGAAAAAAAGAACGTCGACAGCAATTAGAGCAACTGAAAAAACGTCAGGAAACCATTTTGTTTTATGAGGCACCTCATCGTTTAAAGGAAACTTTAAAAGATATGGAAGCTATTCTTGGTCATCGTCGAATTGTATTAGCACGCGAGTTAACTAAAAAATTCGAAGAGTTTTTACGTGGTACATTGGCTGAAGCAGTGGAATGGTCACAAACAGAGGAAATTCGTGGAGAATTTTGTATTGTCCTTGAAGGAAATGAGAATGCCGAGGAAGAAAATAGTGAAGAAGCTTATTGGATGACAATGTCTATAATCGAACATGTCGATTATATTATTGATCATACAGGCGTTACATCAAAAGAAGCTATAAAGGAAGTAGCAAAACTACGTCAAGTAGCGAAGCGAGAAGTTTATAATGAATACCATAGTTAATGTAAAGAAAGAGGTTGCCTTAATAGGGCACCTCTTTTTTGTATATCTAAATAGGTAATTATAAAATGGCTCCTCACCGTAACGTGGGTTGATTTCCGTTCCGACTGGGCGCTTTGTTGCTGACGCTTCGCTTTCGCACAGATAAAACAATTGTAGCTGACGCTTCGCTTTCGCACAGAGCAAAGCTTCCTGAGGGCGTCCGATGAGCCGCTTCACTCGCGTAGCTCGCTCCAGGGTCTCATCTGTGACGCTGATCCCCAAGGAGTCGCCCAGTCGGAACGAAGATCAACTTATATACAAGGCTTACGTTTTAACAAATGTCACGCCCAACTTTTGGTGATGAGCATATAAACCATTTAAATTGATAATAATTGTAAAAAATAGTACCCTTAGTTATGAAAGGTCTGACATGGACATTATAAGGGACTTAAGAATTGGTTATATTATATTTTATCCCGTATTATTAGAGTTTCTCTTTATAAAAATAAAACACCTAAATCGCTGTTCTCAATTTAGGTGTGTAACAAATTATTTTTTTAAGTTAGATTGGATTTCTTTCACTAACATTTCTGCGCCTTCAGGACTTAAAATTAATTTGCCTCCAACTAGACGGAAGTTATCATCAGAAACTTCACCAGTTACAGCACATGTCATGTTAGGCATATATTTTTTTAAGATGATTTTGTCATCATCCACATAGATTTCTAAAGCGTCTTTTTCTGCAATACCTAAAGTACGGCGTAGTTCGATTGGAATTACTACACGACCTAATTCATCGACTTTACGAACGATTCCTGTTGATTTCATAATTATTTTTCCTCCTAATGTTAAAAGTTATATTGGTGTTTCGTCAAATTTCGACATAATTTCCTTGTCTGATAGTTATCATACCAAGTAATGCCATAAACGTCAATTAATTAATACACTAATATTATTGTTTTTAAAAAAATTTTTGAGGAGAAAACAGATATTTTGGTTTTTTTAAAAGGTTTTTATTATATATTTTAATTTATAGTAAAAAAGCTTCTTATTTAAGACATTAAATGGATTGATTATATCATTCGACATTTTTCGCCGTACGAGAAACTTTCAATCAATTATACCTCGGCATAATTGCGTTCGGAATCGGCTTTGTGCTTGCACACCTGCTGAAAGAAGTTGAAACGAATTTCGTACTTCGTTAGAATAGATAGTATACTGTGAAACAATGGAGGCAGTTCTTGTGAACGAACAAAATAAAACATTCTATATAACAACCCCTATTTACTACCCAAGTGGGAAATTTCATATTGGTACTGCGTATACAACTGTAGCATCGGATACAATTGCACGTTATAAACGTTTACGTGGCTATGATGTACGTTTTCTAACTGGGATGGATGAGCACGGACAAAAAATTCAAGAAAAAGCTGCAGAAGCGGGCAAGCATCCTCAAGATTACGTGAATGAAATTGCAGATGCTGCGAAAAAACTTTGGGCATTAATGGACATTTCATACGATGACTTTATTCAAACAACGCAAGAGCGTCATACGAAAGCTGTCGAAAAGATTTTCCAAAAGTTTTTAGATAATGGTGATATTTATAAAGGTGAGTATGAAGGTTGGTACTGTACACCATGTGAATCATTCTTTACTGAGACACAATTAGTAGATGGTAACTGTCCAGACTGTGGTCGTCCGGTACACAAAGTTAAAGAGGAATCTTACTTCTTTAATATGAAGAAATACGCAGATCGTCTATTAGCTTATTATGAAGAAAACCTTGAATTCATTGAGCCGGAATCTCGAAAAAATGAAATGATTAACAACTTTATTAAACCAGGGCTAGAAGATTTATCGGTATCAAGAACATCATTTGATTGGGGCATTAAAGTTCCAGGAGACCCTAAACATGTAATTTATGTATGGGTAGATGCTTTAACTAACTATATTACATCTTTAGGTTATCTTTCAGAGGATGAAACATTATTCAATAAATATTGGCCGGCAGATGTACATGTAGTTGGAAAAGACATCGTTCGCTTCCATACTATTTATTGGCCAATTTTCTTAATGGCACTAGATTTACCACTTCCTAAAAAAGTGTTTGCACATGGTTTCATAATGATGAAGGACGGTAAGATGTCTAAATCAAAGGGCAATGTTATTTATCCTGAAATGTTAATAGAACGTTATGGCTTAGATGCGACACGATACTTCCTATTGCGCGAGCTACCATTTGGCTCTGATGGTGTATTTTCGCCAGAATCTTTTGTAGAACGTACAAACTTTGACTTAGCAAACGATTTAGGAAATTTATTGAATCGTACAATATCAATGATTAATAAATATTTCGACGGCAATATTCCAACTGAAAATCTTCATTCGACAGAGTTTGATGCAGCTTTAAAAGAGCAGGCAAAATCGGTACGTATTAAATATGAAGAAAGTATGGAAAAAATGCAATTTAGTGTCGTATTAGCCGACTTATGGACGCTTGTATCGAGAACAAATAAATATATAGATGAAACTCAACCGTGGGTCCTAGCAAAAGAGGAATCAGATAAGCCAAAATTAGGCGCTGTTATGCGAAATTTGGCGGAAAGTTTACACCAAATTGCTGTCATGTTACAACCATTTATGACATCTACGCCTAAACGAATTATTGAACAATTAGGCTTGGATGACAAATTCTTAGCATGGGAAACAATTGAAACATTCGGCAATACTATTCCAGCAAACATTAAAGTGGTAGAAAAAGGTATACCGATTTTCCCACGTTTAGAAAGTGAAGTAGAAATTGCATATATTCGTGAAGAAATGCGTGGTTCAGTGAAAACTTCACAAGAAAAAGAATCAAAAGTTGAGCAAAAAACTGCGGAAATTCCAGAAATTCCTGAAATTGCTATCGATGATTTCATGAAAATTGATTTACGTGTTGCAACGGTAACAGCATGTGAATCTATCCCTAAAGCAGACAAGCTATTAAAGCTACAGGTTGATCTTGGATATGAGCAACGACAAGTAGTTTCGGGTATTGCAAAGTTCTATTCGCCAGATGAGTTAGTTGGTCAAAAAGTGATTGTAGTCGCAAACTTAAAACCAGTTAAATTACGCGGTGAATTATCGCAAGGGATGATATTAGCTGGTGAAAAAGATGGAATTTTAAAATTAGCATCAGTTGATCCAAAACTAGAAAAACGGTGCAAAAGTAAAGTAAAAGATTTTAGTAAGGCCTGTTGAATGCAAAAAGTTCAGCAGGCTTTTAAAATTCGTTTAAAAAATGAGCATTTTATTATCTTGAAATAATTTATGTGTGGTAATTAATAAGTTTTTTTAGGCATATAGTAACAGATGTGGTGCCTGAGGTTAAGGGGAATGTCACAATACTAAATTGTTTGTAACAAATTTGTAATGCTTATGCAAAATATGAAATAATAATTTTTAATAAAATCTAAGTTAGGAGAATGACGATGTTCATTGATACACATGTACACTTAAACGCAGATCAGTATGAAGAAGACTTACAAGAGGTTATAGATAGAGCTCTTGAAGCGAAAGTAGAAACGATGGTTGTTGTTGGTTTCGACCGCAAAACCATTGAAAAAACAATGCAATTGGTGGAACAATATGATTTTGTTTATGGTGTCATAGGCTGGCACCCAGTAGACGCCATTGATTGTACACAAGAGGATTTAAACTGGATTGAGGAATTAGCAGCACATCCAAAAATAGTTGGTATTGGTGAAACTGGGTTGGACTACTATTGGGATAAATCCCCGAAGGATGTTCAACAAGCACTTTTCCGCAAGCAAATCCATTTAGCGCAAAAGGTGAATTTACCAATCATTATTCATAACAGGGATGCAACAGGAGATGTTGTACAAATTTTACGTGAAGAAAATGCAGCTTCCGTGGGAGGTGTTATGCATTGTTATAGTGGCAGTGTGGAAACAGCACGTGAATGTATTGCTATGAATTTTATGATTAGTCTTGGTGGGCCCGTGACATTTAAAAATGCACGTATGCCGAAGGAAGTGGCGAAAGAAATACCTTTAGAGCATTTGATGATTGAAACAGATGCGCCGTATTTAGCGCCCCATCCATATCGAGGAAAGCGTAATGAGCCAGCTTTAGTGCCATTAGTTGCAGAAGAAATTGCGCGTTTAAAAGGATTAACGATTGAGGAAATTGCACAGGTAACGACAGCCAATGCGAAAAAATTTTTTAGGATTGACGTTTAACTAGCTGAGATGCCTCCAATGCTGGATTTGTGGTTGGCTAAAAAGGCAATGTCAATTTTCTTAGAAATACATTCGGGTTGACAGTGCCAAATCTAGTCCGTATAATCCAACTTTGTATTAAGGAGGCGTTTTTTCATGTCAAATAATTCCATGAAAAACTTGTTCTTAGGATCATTGAGGAGTAAGCAAACAGTGATAAGAATCATTTCACTTGTCCTGTTTGTATCTGTAATTTCATTCGTACTTTATCAAGGTACTAAAAAAACCGTAACGCTTGATGCGAACGGAGAAGCAATCGAAGTAACAACACATGCCAAAACTGTAGAACAATTATTACAAGATGAAAATATAGACGTAGCAGAGCATGACAAAATATCACCCTCTCTGAACACCAAAATTGCTAATGGATTAGCAATTTCATGGGAACAGGCAAAAGAAGTATCTATTTCAGTTGATGGAAATCAGTCAAAAGTTTGGACAACTGAAACACTAGTGAAAGACATTTTGAAAGAAGCGAATATCGAAGTATCAGAGCATGACTCTTTAGGTCAAGGTCTAGATACAGAAATAGGAGCAGACGACAAAATCGATATTCAAAAAGCGTTTCAAGTATCGCTTGTCGATGGCGTAAATGAAAGACAAGTATGGTCCACTTCGACTACGGTCGCTAACTTTTTAAAACAACAAGGAATTCAACTTAATGAATTTGATCGTGTCGAGAATAACCTGAAGGACGTAATCACTCCGGAGAGTAAGATCGCAGTAGTTCGCGTAGAAAAGGTTATCGATGTAGTGGAAGACTCTTTAGATTTCGCAGTTGAGAAGAAGCAGGATGCTTCATTGCAAAAGGGAAAACAAAAAGTTGTAACAGCAGGCCAACAAGGTTTAATGACTAAAACGTATGAAATTGTTAAAGAGAACGGCCAAGTTGTAGCTAAAAATCTACAATCTAAAAATGTTGTAAAAGAACCGCAGGCGCAGGTGGTTGCAGTAGGTACTAAAGCTGTAGTCGCAACTGTAGCTAGTGCATCGACTCCATCGACTGTATCACGTGGTTCAACAGAGCCAACTAGCGGTAAAGAATTTTATGTAACGGCAACAGCCTATACACCTTATTGTAATGGCTGCTCGGGTACATCTGCCACTGGTATTAATTTGCGCTCAGGCTCTGGATTAAAAGTAATCGCAGTAGACCCATCTGTTATTAAACTTGGCTCAAAAGTTTGGGTTGAAGGCTATGGAACAGCTATAGCAGGGGATACTGGTGGTGCAATTAAGGGTAATAAGATCGACATACTTGTACAAACTGAAGCTCAAGCTAGTAATTGGGGAGTTAAGAAAGTGCGTATAAAAGTATTAAATTAAAAAAATTGTTAAATTAATCAAAATGTTTTTCACTAACTATGAGCTTTCCTGTTTTGACTGGCGGGAAAGCTTTTTTTATCTTTTTCCAGTAATTTTTATATTCTTGAGAATGAACTATAACTATATCTACATAAGGTAAGCAGTAGCGCCAATGGACAGTCTCCGCGGAAGTGAGGTGCCGACAATACCAAAGCCGAGGGAGAATGTTATATAAGAAAGTGAATAGCCGTGTATTTCTGTACAATCGTACAGTGCAGTTGTAAAATGGTCTGAAGATAAGGTAGAAAAGAGGAGCCTTCTTGGAAATAAAAGAAATCATTATAGTTGAAGGAAAAGATGATACAACAGCTATTAAGAGAGCTGTACAAGCAGATACATTAGAAACAAATGGATCGGCTATTTCAGAGGAGACATTGAAGCGAATTCAACATGCACAGGATAAAAGAGGTGTTATTGTTTTTACTGATCCAGATTATCCAGGACGTCGGATTCGTGCCATTATCGAGGAGCATGTAAAAGGTGTGAAGCACGCTTTTTTACCAAAGGCTAAAACAATTGCGAAAAACGGTAAAGGACTAGGCATTGAGCATGCAGCAGATGAGGATATACGAGAAGCGTTACGACATGTCTATACCCCAAGAAATGTTGAACCAATCACTGATGACATTACTCTCGATGATTTAATGATGGCACGTTTAATTGGTCATCCACAGTCGAAAATTCGACGTGATCACCTTGGAGAGATTTTGAATATTGGTGCAACAAACGGTAAACAACTTCATAAAAGATTGAAAATGTTTCAAATCACAGAAAAGCAATTTGGTGCGGCAGTCGCACAGTTAGATCAGGAGGAAAACGATGCATAAGGATATTGCAACACCAATTAGAACACAGGAAATTTTAAAAAAATATGGATTTTCATTTAAAAAAAGCTTAGGTCAGAATTTTTTAATCGATCCGAACATTTTACGAAATATTGTTAGTCATGCAAATTTAACTGAAAATAGTGGTGCAATCGAAGTTGGTCCTGGCATTGGAGCGTTAACAGAGCATTTAGCGAGAAGTGCAAAAAAGGTTGTATCTTTTGAAATTGATCAGCGATTATTACCTGTATTAGAAGATACACTTAGCCCATATAATAATGTTACTATAGTACATTCAGACATTTTAAAGGCGGATGTTGCCAAGATCATTAAGGAAGAGATGCCAGGTATTGAGGATATTATGGTCGTAGCGAATTTACCTTATTATGTGACGACACCGATTTTGATGAAATTGCTCAATGATCGTTTGCCAATTCGCGGATTTGTTGTCATGATGCAAAAGGAGGTAGCAGATCGCATTACGGCTAAACCTGGAACGAAGGAGTACGGTTCTTTATCAATTGCGATTCAATATTATGTAAAGGCTGATATCGCCATGACGGTACCGAAAACTGTTTTTATGCCGCAGCCAAATGTGGATTCTGCAGTTATCCGTCTTATTAAACATGATGAACCTCCAGTAAAAGTGATTGATGAGGATTTTTTATTTGTCGTTACACGTGCGTCGTTTGTACAACGACGAAAAACAATCTTCAATAATTTACAATCAGGTTTACCAAATGGTAAGGCACATAAAGAGAAAATTATGGATGCATTAACAGCAGTAAATATTGAACCAACTCGTCGTGGAGAGACGCTTACCATTCAAGAATTTGGAAAATTAGCCGATGCATTACACCCGACATTTGCAAAGTAAAAATTTTTTGTTAACTTTTTTTGAGTATACGTAAAAAAATATGTTGTTTTTATGAAAAATAAGTTGACAACATTTATTAGAGGCTGATAAAATATTATATTTTGTTGACATTTTTAGGCGAATCGCTTATACTGATAAATAGTGAGGTGTAAGCGAAAATGCCAAAAACTTTAGCGGACATTAAAAAGTCGTTGGATTGTCATTTGGGTAAACGTTTGCAGTTAAGAGCAAACGGTGGTCGCAAGAAAACGGTCGAGTGTGCAGGGGTATTGCGTGAGACATATCGCGCTATCTTTGTGGTTGAGCTTGATCAAGAAGACAATACGTGCAAGCGCGTATCGTATAGCTACACAGATATTTTAACTGAAGCAGTAGAGATTACATTTTTAGACGAAGCAAAGGCTGCTGTCGCAAAATAGTTTCTAGTACTTATTTCTATATTTTGAAACACTCATGTATGTTAAAAACTACATGAGTGTTTTGCGTTTTCTGGGACATACTAAAATCGTCAGTTGTTAAAGGAGGAGTTTATATGCCTAGAAAAGGTATCATGTCACCTCGTTTAAAAGAAGAGATCGCTAAAGAACTTGGATTTTATGATGTTGTGCAACGAGAAGGCTGGGGCGGCATTAAAGCTCGAGACGCCGGTAACATGGTTAAACGTGCCATCGAAATGGCTGAAAGAGCAAGTAGTGAGCAAGAGCATAATAAGTAGACTATTTTTGTTAAAATAGACCACTTATAAAAGATAACTTCATTTCAATAGGGATGAAAAACTCCTGTTGACACAACAATACAACTGACGAGAGAGAACCGTTACACCAAACAGGGGTATACGGTTCTTTTTTTCCATTTTCGCTTTCCCATTATGGTAAAATAAAATGAATAATCTTGTGAAAGATATGGCTGTTGATACGTGTAGCTATAAGGGAGGAAGAAAGATGCTTTATGTAAAGGCGCCTGCAAAAATAAATTTAACATTAGATGTGCTTTATAAAAGACCAGATAATTATCACGAAGTAGAGATGGTCATGACGACTGTTGATTTAGCTGATCGTATTAGTCTGGAATCTCGAGAAGATGGTGTAATTGAAATAATTTCAACTGATAATTTTGTGCCAAATGATCACCGTAATTTTGCTTATCAGGCAGCGCGTCTAGTTAAAGATACATACGGCATTGGACAAGGTGTATCCATTACTATAGAAAAGGAAATACCAATTGCAGCAGGTCTAGCAGGCGGAAGTAGCGATGCGGCTGCTACACTAAAGGGTTTAAATGAGCTGTGGAATTTAGGGTTATCTATAGATGAATTAGCCGAACTAGGCGCTAAAATTGGTTCAGATGTTTCATTTTGTGTCTATGGTGGCACAGCATTAGCAACGGGGCGTGGAGAAAAAATTCAGGAATTGCCTGCACCACCGAACTGTTGGATAGTCTTAGCTAAGCCTAAAATAGGTGTCTCTACTGCAGAAGTGTATGGAGGATTAAAGGTTGAAGGGTTAGAACATCCAAATACGAAGCAAATGATTCATGCTATTGAAACGGAAGATTATGAGCTACTATGTGCATCATTAGGAAATGTTTTGGAAACTGTAACTTTTAAGCTACATCCAGAAGTAGTAATGTTAAAGGAACAGATGAAGCGCTTTGGAGCAGATGCAACATTAATGAGTGGAAGCGGTCCGACGGTGTTTGGTTTAGTGGATAGTGAAGCTCGAGTGAGTCGCATTTATAATGGTTTACGTGGTTTTTGCGAAGAAGTATATGCCGTTCGGATTTTAGGCGAGCGAAATACGCTTGCTTAAAACCGCAAATTTATGTTAATTTTACCTATAAATATTCGTGTTTAGGAGAGGGTCGCATGAAATGGAAGCGTAGTGAACGACTAGTTGATATGACGTACTATTTACTAGAACATCCACATCAGCTGATCCCGCTAACTTATTTTTCTGAACTATATCAATCTGCAAAGTCTTCCATTAGTGAAGATTTGACGATTGTAAAAGAAACTTTCGAAGAAAAAGGAATCGGGTTATTGATGACAGTACCGGGCGCTGCAGGAGGAGTTAAGTATATTCCTAAAATGTCCGAGTCTGAGGTCCGTTTAGTTATTCAGGATTTAAAGGCGGAGCTTGAGCATTCAGATCGTTTGTTACCAGGCGGTTATTTATTTATGACAGACTTACTCGGCAATCCAGATTTAATTAATCGAGTTGGCAAGGTGTTTGCATCCGCATTTGCTGACCAACAAATTGACGTCATAATGACTGTAGCAACAAAAGGGATTTCTATTGCCCACGCCATTGCAAGACATTTAAATGTACCAGTTGTTGTTGTCAGAAGAGATAGTAAGGTAACTGAAGGCTCTACAGTCAGCATCAACTATGTATCTGGTTCTTCCAGAAGGATTCAGACAATGGTATTATCAAAAAGAAGCATGAAGAGTGGACAACGAGTGCTTATTACTGACGACTTTATGAAGGTCGGAGGTACAATGAACGGCATGAAAAATCTTTTAGAGGAGTTTGACTGTCAGCTAGCAGGTATTGCGGTGCTTGTAGAGGCTGAGCATGCAGATGAAACTCTAGTAGATGATTATTATTCACTAGTGAAGCTTCATGAGGTTAATGAAAAAGACCGTACAATTGCATTAAGTGAAGGTAACTATTTTTCTAAAAGGGGAAATGACAAATGAAAGTAGTAGCAACAACAAATGCACCAGCAGCAATCGGACCATATTCACAGGGGATTATTGTAAACGGCATGTTTTATAGTTCAGGTCAAATTCCGCTAACAGCAGCTGGCGAATTAGTGGAAGGTGATATCACAGCTCAAACAAATCAAGTATTTGCTAATTTAAAAGCAGTTTTAGAAGCTGCTGGAACATCTTTAGATAATATAGTTAAAACAACTGTTTTTATGAAAGATATGAACGACTTTGTTGCAATGAATGAAGTATATGCTAGCCACTTTGGCGACCATAAACCAGCTCGTTCAGCAGTAGAGGTTGCACGTTTACCAAAGGATGTAAAAGTAGAGATTGAAGTTATTGCCATCGTTAAATAAGAAATTTAATAAGCCTGCTAGAAGAGAAATGATTTGTTCTTTTAGTGGGCTTTTTTTATTAATGTCAGAACAAGTTGATTGGGAAAATGTGGGTTTTTCATTGAGTGGTAAAAGGATTTTTTTGTTGATATTTTGCTAATGTATGCCCATTTTAACTGATTGTAGCGTAGGGCAACTCGACTCCCGCTCGCAGGAAAGCAAGTAGCCGTAGCGGAAATCATAGTCTTCTAATTAATTTGGATGGATAAAAAATGGTGAATCAACATACCTAATATCAGAACAACTGTCAAACAATTGTCAAAATTTACGTAAATTAGAGGAAATATTATACTAATAAGTATTCAAATTTTTTAGAAAATTTGATAGACTATAAAAAGGAAAATATTCGGTAATAAAGAATATTATATTTTCATTTAGACATCTAAGAAGAGAGGTGGTGAGAAAATGGAAGTTACTGATGTAAGATTACGTCGAGTACAGACGGATGGTCGCATGCGTGCGATTGCTTCCATTACACTCGACAATGAGTTTGTGGTTCACGATATTCGTGTGATCGATGGTAATACAGGTTTGTTCGTTGCTATGCCAAGTAAACGAACGCCGGACGGTGAATTTAGAGATATTGCGCATCCTATTAATTCAACGACTCGTAATAAAATTCAGGAGATTATTTTAAACGAGTACCATAATTCAAGCGAAGCAGAAGCGGCGGAAAAAACAGAAGAATTAGAAGGAATTGGCGTATAGTTACAAAGAAATAAATATTAATGCTCATCACCATAACGTGTGGTTGATTTCCGTTCCGACTGGGCGCTTTGTTGCTGTGCAAAAGCGAAGAGACAGCACAAACAGGATGTTGGTCCGAAGGCTTTATCACAGGTCGTGATGCTTTTAGCCTTCGTTCTTCTGCCGGCTCGCTCCAGGGTCTCATCTGTGAAGTTGTGATCCCCAAGGAGTCGCCCAGCCTCCAATCAACCTATATAAGTGGCATACGTTTAACAAATGTCATCCATAACTTTTAGTGATAATCCATATTAATGGTTGTTAATCACATTATTACACTTTTTGTATACATTGGGTGATAATAGATAATTAGAGCTCTTCTTAATTGGAGAGTTCTTTTTATTTTGAGAATAAGAGAAAAGGAGCAGTTTTAGGACATACATATTAACATTCGAGCATAAGGTGCATTTGATTTGGAAATTCATCTTTTTGTCAACTCAACATGCCTTGAAAATAGATGAATTTTGCTATATAGTCATAAGAGAAAATGAGCGTATTGGAGGACTTACAGATGAGCAACGTTTTTGCTGTCATTTTGGCTGCAGGTCAAGGTACACGTATGAAGTCCAAATTATATAAAGTGCTCCATCCAGTATGTGGGAAGCCAATGGTACAACATGTGGTGGATCACGTTCAAACGTTAGATGTGAATCGCATCGTAACGGTTGTAGGACACGGTGCAGAAAAGGTGAAACAACAGCTTGGCGATAAAAGCGAGTATGTTTTACAGGCTGAACAGTTAGGGACAGCTCATGCTGTACAACAGGCTGAGGCAATTTTAGGCAGCGAAGAAGGGACAACATTAGTTGTTTGTGGTGATACACCACTTATTCGCCCTGAAACGATGCAAGCTTTGTTCGAGCATCACCAAGCAAAGAATGCCAAGGCCACTATTTTAACAGCTATTGCTGAAAACCCAACAGGCTATGGTCGTATTTTACGTGGCGACAATGGACAAGTGGAGCAAATTGTTGAGCAAAAAGATGCTTCAGCAGAGCAGCGATTAGTTAAAGAAATTAATACGGGCACATACTGCTTCGATAATAAAGCGTTATTTGAGACATTAAAACTTGTGAAAAACGACAATGCACAGGGCGAGTATTATTTACCTGATGTGATTGAAATTTTACAAAAACAAGGCGATGTCGTTGAAGCATATGTAACGGAAGATTTTGAAGAAACACTTGGTGTCAATGATCGTGTTGCTCTATCACAAGCAGAGGCGCTAATGCGAACAAGAATTAATGAAAAGCATATGCGTAACGGTGTCACTATTATTAATCCAGAGGCAACATATATTAGCGTAGACGCAGTGATTGGCCGAGATACTGTTATTCAGCCAGGTTCTATGATTGAAGGTGCGACTGTTATTGGTGAAGATTGTATAATCGGGCCAAACACACAAGTCATAGATAGCCGTATCGGCGATCGAACAACTGTGCATTCTTCTGTTGTGCGTGAAAGCGCTATAGCGGAAGACACAGCTATTGGACCGTTTGCTAATATTCGACCACTTTCTGATATTGGTAGCCATGTGAAGATTGGTAACTTTGTAGAAGTGAAGAAAAGTAAACTAGGTAATGACACGAAAGTATCACACTTAAGCTATATAGGCGATGCTGAAATAGGAAGTAACGTCAATATTGGTTGTGGTTCCATTACAGTAAACTATGATGGGAAAAACAAGTTCCAAACAATTATTGAAGATGATGTATTTGTAGGATGTAATACTAACTTAGTAGCACCAGTAAAAGTTGGAAAAGGTTCATTTATTGCAGCAGGATCTACAATTACAAAAGAAGTTCCTGAGGATGCACTTGCAATTGCTCGTGCAAGACAAGAAAACAAACCGAATTATGTAAGCAAATTAAATTCAAAATAATTATCAACTAAACAGGAGGCCATCATGCCGTATCATTATGCAAACTCACAATTAAAAATATTTTCACTTAATTCTAATAATCCACTTGCTCAAGAAATTGCGCAAGAAATGGGTGTTGAATTAGGTAAATCTTCTGTGAAGCACTTCAGCGATGGAGAAGTTCAAATTAGCATTGAAGAAAGTATTCGTGGTTGTGATGTGTTTATCGTGCAGTCTACTTCTGCACCTGTAAACGAACATTTAATGGAGCTTTTAATTATGGTAGATGCTGTAAAACGCGCATCTGCTCGTACAGTAAACGTTGTAATGCCTTATTATGGCTATGCTCGTCAGGACCGCAAAGCAAAAGCGCGCGAGCCAATTACAGCTAAATTAGTAGCAAACTTACTTGAAACAGCTGGTGCAACACGTGTTATCGTTTTAGATTTACATGCACCACAAATCCAAGGTTTCTTCGATATTTTAATCGATCACTTGATGGCAGTGCCTTTATTATCTGATTACTTCAAATCAAAAGGTATCCCAGAAGAAGAAATCGTTGTTGTTTCCCCAGACCATGGTGGTGTAACACGTGCTCGTAAAATGGCAGAACGTTTAAAAGCACCTATTGCAATTATTGACAAGCGCCGTCCAAAACCAAATGTTGCAGAAGTAATGAACATTGTTGGTAATGTTGATGGTAAAGTGGCAATCTTGATTGATGATATTATTGACACTGCAGGTACGATTACAATCGGAGCGGATGCATTACGTGCTGCTGGTGCGAAAGAAGTTTATGCTTGCTGCTCTCACCCAGTATTATCAGGACCAGCAATCGAGCGTATCGAAAACTCTTCGATTAAAGAATTAGTTGTAACAAATACAATCCAACTTGCTGAAGATAAAAAATCTCCAAAAATTACAGAGCTTTCAGTAGCTAAATTGATGGCAGATGCAATCTCTCGTGTCTATGAAAATAAATCTGTAAGTACTCTATTTGATTAATATAAATAAATAAATCCCGATATGTGGCTTATTAAGGACAAATCTACGTTTGCAAGTAGATTTGTCCTTTTTTATATACCCTTTTTGTTTGAATTTTCTTATAAAAGGGTATAATAGTAATTGTGACTTAATAATATTTACACTATTTTAAGAGGTTTATCGCCTAAAGTTGGGGATACATTTTGTTAAAACGTATTTTATATGAAAAAGTTGATTCGAATGGAGACTGGGCGACTCCTTGGGGCTCATCGGACGCCCCCAGGAAGCTCTGCTCTGCGCGAAAGCGAAGCGTCAGCGGCAATGTTTTATCTGCGCGAAAGCGAAGCGTCAGCGGCAATGTTTTATCTGCGCGAAAGCGAAGCGTCAGCGGCAAAGCGCCCAGTCGGAACGGAAATCAACCTCACGTTATGATGATGAACCAAAATAGAGGTAAATATTATAATAGCCTTAACAAATGTCATTAATTTTTCAAAGTGACATTAATGATAAGGCGTAAATAATTTTTCTTGGAAGGGGACGTATAGATATGAGTACAGTATTAAGTGTTAAAAAGCGCGAATCTGGGCATCGTTCGACATTAACCCAACTTAGAAAAGGGGGAGCCATTCCTGCGGTTATTTACGGCTATAAATTAGATTCTACCCCAATTTCTATTTCAGCGAAGGAATTCAAAAAATCCATTCAAAAAAATGGGCAAAACGGTGTGTTTTCGATGGAGTTAGACGGGAAAAAAGTGAATGTTGTTGTGTCAGAAATCCAACAATGCTCTCTGAAAGATGAGGTAAATCATGTAGACTTTTTGGCAATTAATATGTCCGAAGCGATAGAAGCTGATGTGTCTATTAGACTTGTTGGAGAGTCAGTTGGTATAAGTGAAGGCGGCATTTTAATGCAGCCTAACTTAGAGGTGAAAATTAAAGTACGGCCGACAGATTTACCAGAAGCTATTGAAGTTGATATCACTAAACTTAAAATTGGTGAATCCATTACGGTGGCAGATATTCGAGATGCAATTGATTTTGATATTATTAGTGAAAATGAGCATATATTGGTAACAATAATGGCTCCAGCTGTTGTCGCTGAAGAGACGGTAGCTAGTGCACAGGAACAAGAGTAAAAAATTTTGATAAGGAAAGGCTACTAAAGAAGGCTAAAACTTCTTTAGTAGCCTTTTGCATTGGTAAAAATTTTTCAGCTTAATTATTTAGAAATATTTCAAATAAAGCATATTAAGAGTTATTCGCACGAAAGCTTTGAGCCTTCTGTCCGCACGAGTCATCGTTCTTTACTACATATGCTACTCAAAACTATTTCTCTCGTATGTATGGTTGAATTGAGGGCTTCTCCAATTATATCAAACTATAATTGAACTTTTAATTTTCAAAAATTGTCCGAAATGCTTTCTTAGTGCATGATATGGTAAAATAATGACTATTAGATTTGAAAGAAGAGGGGTACTTATGAAAATTATCGTTGGTTTAGGGAATCCAGGTAAACCTTATGAGCAGACAAGACATAATATTGGCTTTGATGTTATTGATGCATTAGCTGAAAAATGGGGTACACCTTTAACTAATTCAAAGTTTAACGGTATGTACGCAACGGTACATCGTCCTGAAGGAAAGGTTCTACTTGTTAAACCTTTAACATATATGAATTTATCAGGGGAATGTGTTGGTCCCCTTATGAACTATTTTGATATTGATGTGGAAGAGTTAATTGTTATTTATGACGATTTAGATTTAGAAACAGGTAAATTACGCCTGCGTCAAAAAGGTAGTGCAGGTGGACATAATGGTATTAAATCATTAATTCAGCATTTAGGCACGCAAGAATTTAATCGCATCCGTGTTGGGGTTAATCGCCCGCCAGCTGGTATGAAGGTAGCAGATTACGTGTTATCGAAATTCTCAAAAGAAGATCAAGCTGTCGTTGGGGACGCTATTGAAAAGTGTGTAAATGCTGTAGAAGCATCTCTTTCAAAGCCATTTCTTGATGTGATGAATCACTTTAACGGGTAACCATTAGTTAAAGTTTAATGTGGATATTACAGTTGTCTAGGATGACAATTTAACTTCTTTCAGCAAATGTCTTTTGTAGCGAAAGCGAAGCGTCAGCTACAAATGTCTTTTGTACCGATAGCGTAGCGACAGGTACAGAAGTCTCCAACCTCTGTAGCTGGTGAGATGAATGCGGATTTAAGCTACTTTTCGTGTCCAAACACCCGCTGAAAGAAGTTAAAGCCTCTGGCGGATGTCATGTTTTTTCCTGTGATTACAGCTAACTAAATTGTATCGTATAGTCTTTAACACAATGCAAAAACTATTCTCTATTTTGAAGAAACAATACGCTAAGGCAAAATTGAAAGTGCATAATCTTTTTTGGAAATGTCTATACTTTAAGTAGTAAGTTGCTTAAAGGAGGATGATTTGGAGATGTCAGTTCGCTATCGATGTCGGCATTGTGAAGTAGAAATAGGGACGCTACCATTTGATGCAGATGATACAATTCGAAAACTGCATATTTTAGAATTGGGTGAAGCGGATGATTATGTTGAGAAAGATCGACATGGACAAACGACTGTGCACTGCATTTGTGAGCAATGTGAGGATTCGCTGAGACAATATCCAGATTATCACGCACTCAATAAATGGATTCAATAATTGGAAGGATGCTTTGGCGCACATCGCGTGCGTTCAAAGCTTTTTCCGTTTAAAAAATAATAAAATAAAGATGCGTATTATAGTACTAGATTACTAGTAATGGCGAATAGAATTATGCGCTGAAAGGAGCTTTTGACTTTGGAAGTTTTACGACAGCTTGTGACGCAGGACAAACATATCACATCATTTTTACAGGAGATTCAGAGCGGTCATACTGCATCACAGCTTATTACAGGATTAACTGGAAGCGCGCGCCCGGTAATGGTCGATGCGTTATTTGAATATGTAAAAAAACCTATCTATATTGTATCTCCTAACCTATTGCAGGCACAAAAAATGGCCGACGAGCTTGTGGGACTTTTAGGTGAGGAGCATGTTCATTATTATCCTGCCGATGAGTTTATTGCCGCAGATTTGTCTGTTGCCTCTCCAGAGTTACGTGCTGAGCGTATTGCAACCCTTGATTGCCTAGCTAGAGGTGAAAAAGCTGTTTATGTGATACCAGTTGCGGGCTTACGCAAAATAATGCAGCCTAAGGGGCATTGGCTACAATATTTTTTACAAATAGCAGTAGGTGAGGAAATTCAAATTGATGAATGGCTGCAAACGTTAGTAGAGATGGGCTACGTACGTAATTCAATGGTGACTACACCTGGAGAATTCGCGCTACGTGGCGGCATATTAGATATTTATCCTCCATATCTAGAGTCGCCGATTCGTATAGAGTTATTTGATACCGAAGTGGACTCAATTCGAACATTTTCTGCGGACGATCAACGTTCAATTGATAAATTGCAGAAAGTTCGTATCCTACCCGCGTCAGAAGTTATTTTGACAAAGGAAGAAAGAATGGCATTGGCAGGTCGTTTAGAAGCTGCATTAGCGACAAGCTTAAAGAAAGTCAAAAAACAGGAGACTAAGGAGCTACTGTATCAGCATATTCAATATGATATTGAATTGTTACAGCAAGGGAATTTACCAGACTACGTAAATAAATATGGCTCGTTATTGTATGAGAAAACAGCATATTTGGGAGATTATTTTGCGCATGATGGCATTGTGCTGTTTGATGAGCTCGGACGTATTCAGGAGGTTATGGATGCCTGGGAGCGTGAAGAGGATGAATGGTTTTTATCGCTAATTGAAGAAGGTAAAATGGTGCATGATGTAAAGCCGGCATTCTCTTTGAAAGAAATTCTAGCAATGCTGTCTCAGCAAAAACTATATTTCTCATTATTTTCACGAACATTTGCGGGTGTAACCTTTAATAAGACGACAAACTTTTCTTGTAAACCAATGCAGCAATTCCATGGCCAAATGTCATTATTACAAAGTGAGGTTGAACGCTGGCTACTTGGTAAATTTACAGTACTAATTGTTGCGCGAGATAAAGATCGTGTTAAACGTGTACAGCAAATGCTTGAGGAGTATGATATCCATACGACAATTGGTGATCCGACAGAATCGGGTATTTATATTGTAGATGGCACGTTGTCCAATGGCTTTGAATTACCGCTACAACGTTTGGTGATTGTGACCGAGGATGAACTATTTAAACAACAGGCGAAGAAAAAAGCGCGTCCTCAAAAAATGACCAACGCAGAACGTATTAAAAGCTATACAGAAATTAAACCTGGCGATTATGTTGTACATGTACATCATGGTATTGGTAAATATATTGGTGTAGAAACGTTAGAGGTAAATGGTACACATAAGGATTACTTACACATTCGATACCGCGCAGATGATAAGTTATATGTACCAGTAGAGCAAATAGATTTAATTCAAAAATATGTGGCATCTGAAGACCGTGAACCGAAGCTACATAAACTAGGTGGAGCAGAGTGGAAAAAAGCCAAAGCAAAAGTATCCTCTGCTGTGCAAGATATTGCTGATGATTTAATTAAACTGTATGCGAAACGTGAAGCAGAGAAGGGCCATGCATTTGCGATTGACAACGATGATCAGCGCAATTTTGAGGCTTCATTCCCTTATGAAGAAACAGAAGATCAGCTACGTTCAATTATTGAAGTAAAACGCGATATGGAGCGTGAACGCCCTATGGATCGTCTTGTATGTGGAGACGTAGGGTATGGTAAAACGGAGGTAGCGATTCGTGCTGCATTTAAAGCAATTCAAGATGGCAAGCAAGTAGCGTTCCTTGTGCCGACAACGATTTTAGCGCAGCAACATTACGAAACGATTCGTGAGCGGTTCCAAGACTTTGCTATTAATGTAGGCCTCTTGTCTCGTTTCCGTACAAAAAAAGAGCAAACAGCGACGTTAAAGGGTCTAAAAGAAGGGCAAGTTGATATTGTCATTGGAACGCATCGAATTTTATCTAAAGATTTATTATTCCAAGATCTTGGACTGCTAATTGTTGATGAGGAGCAACGTTTTGGTGTAACGCATAAGGAAAAAATTAAACAACTAAAAACGAATGTTGATGTATTAACGCTAACGGCAACTCCGATTCCAAGAACTCTTCATATGTCGATGGTAGGTGTTCGTGATTTATCGGTAATAGAAACCCCGCCAGCAAACCGTTTCCCTGTGCAAACCTATGTAATGGAGCATAGCGGTGCATTAGTGCGAGAAGCTATTGAGAGAGAAATGGCGCGTGGTGGTCAAGTATTCTACTTATACAATCGTGTAGAAGATATGGCCCGTAAAGTTGATGAAATTCAAATGCTTGTCCCAGAAGCACGTGTTGGGCATGCACACGGTAAAATGACGGAATCAGAATTAGAATCTGTCATATTAGCCTTTTTAGAAGGTGACTATGATGTACTTGTGACGACAACCATTATCGAGACGGGTGTGGATATACCAAATGTGAACACATTGATTGTTCACGATGCTGATCGAATGGGCTTAGCGCAGCTTTATCAATTGCGTGGCCGTGTTGGGCGTTCAAATAGGGTGGCATATGCATACTTTATGTATCAACGTGATAAAGTTCTTACAGATGTGGCTGAGCAACGATTACAGGCGATTAAAGAATTCACAGAGTTAGGTTCAGGCTTTAAAATTGCTATGCGTGACTTATCTATTCGTGGTGCTGGTAACCTACTTGGAGCACAACAGCATGGCTTTATTGATTCTGTCGGTTTTGACTTGTATTCACAAATGCTGGAAGAGGCGATTGCTGAGCGTCAAACAGGTGTGAAAAAAGAAGAGAAGCCTGACATTGAAATTTTATTGAGTGTTGATGCGTATATCCCGGATGTATACATTCCTGACGGCTATCAAAAAATTCAAATGTATAAACGTATTAAAGCAATGGATCAAGTAGAGGAGTACAGCGAAATCATGGAGGAATTAGAGGATCGCTTCGGTGATCTTCCGATTGAAACCGAGCGCTTACTGCGAATTGCACGTATGAAGGTATGGGGCCTAGGTGCAGGCGTAATATCTGTGAAAGAAAAGCAAAAGGTCATCACAATATTGTTGACTGAAGAAGGTACAGCACAAGTTGATGGCGGTAAAGTTGTTGAAGAATCCATGAAATTTGAGCGTGCCGTCGGTTTTGGGATGGATAGTATGCAATTGAAATTAACGATTGATGAACGAAAATGTGGAAAATATCAACCCTTTGATATTTTAGAAGAAATGATGCAAATTATTGCTAAAGCAAAAAAACAGCAATAGAAGAAAAGCTGATCTTACCTCTCGAGGGTAATGATCAGCTTTTCTTGTTTAGTAGGGCTCTTCTGCAAAACGAGAAAAGCTGATTATAGCTCTTAAGGATAATGATCGGCAACGAGCGTCGAAATGTCAAAATTGAATTGGTTATTATCGCTCAATAAATTTTTTCAGAAATCATTTATAGAAATTTGTTCTGTGGTTAATCTAAGATAACAAGTGTTGATTAGGAAAATATAGGTTTATTATTGAGCGATAAAAGGATTTTTTTATTGATATTTTGCTTATGTGTGCCCATTTTTTCTGATTGTAGCGAAGGGCTACTCGAGTGTTCCTGTCGCTTCGCTTTCGTCGCAGAGCAAAGCTTCCCGCGGGAAAGCGAGTAGCCCGTAGCGGAAATCAGCGCCTTCTAATTAATTAGGATGGATAAAAATGGTTAATCAACACACCTGCT
The DNA here is from genome assembly GCF_016638705.1 of Lysinibacillus agricola. Lineage (GTDB taxonomy): Bacteria > Bacillota > Bacilli > Bacillales_A > Planococcaceae > Lysinibacillus > Lysinibacillus agricola. The sequence goes on from NZ_CP067341.1 coordinate 85,649, forward strand.
AAGATAAGTGATTGAAGTTAAAATTCTACATGCAAAAGTATTTAAAGCACAATTTGGGCTTTCAAGGTTTTTAAAAAAATATTGTTGGCTGTGAAATCCTTTTTCTTCAGTTTTTGCATAGATTGCTTCATAAAAAACCATACTATAGTTGAATAAAAATTTCATTGTAGCGAAAGCGAGGCATTAAGAATGAAGGCAACAGGAATTGTTCGTCGTATTGATGATTTAGGGCGTGTGGTTATTCCAAAAGAAATTCGTAGGACGCTGCGTATTCGTGAGGGTGACCCGCTAGAAATTTATACAGACCGCGAAGGCGAAGTCATTTTAAAGAAATATTCTCCAATAAATGACCTGGGGGAATTTGCAAGAGAATATGTTGAAACATTGTATGAGACATTAGGTACTCCAGCATTTGTAACTGACCGAGATGAAGTAATTGCTGTCTCAGGAATCGGTAAGAAAGAGTATATTAATCGTCGTATTACATCCTTTGCGGAAAGTTTTATGGACGAGCGGTCAACAAAAATAGAAAAAATGGAAACAACTATAGAGATTGTTCCTGGACAATATGAGCAAGTAAAGTCATATTGTGCAACGCCTATTATGGTGAATGGGGATCCAATCGGCTGTATTATCGTTTTATCTAAGGTACATTTTGTCGGTGAGGTTGAAGTAAAAGTTGCGGAAACAGCTGCTAGTTTCTTAGCTAAACAAATGAATAGTTGATAAAAATTTAAAGTTATTGCGCTGACCTTTTAGGCTGAACAATAACTTTTTTTTCGTACATAGTTGTATACAGAATATTTATCCCGCATTAACGGGCAGTAATTTATCTGTACCGAAAGTGGAGAAGTAAGGGGGGAGATCAACTGCCCGTAAAAGCCCGTGAAAACTAATAATCAGTGGAAACCCCCACTGATTAAAATTTCACTTTATGGTGGTGCTATCGAGAGCGTCAAACTTTTGAGGTATGCTATACTATTGGCATTGTTATAGAAGGAAAGAGGGCAATTTATGTCGGAACGTTTTGGCATGAAAAGCTACATGAAGGGCGCGGCCTTACTTACAATTGCTGCTCTTATTGTGAAGGTTCTTAGTGCAATTTATCGTGTGCCTTTTCAAAATCTTGTTGGTGATGAAGGGTTTTATATTTACCAGCAGGTGTATCCAATTATATCTATTTTTGTCGTATGGACATCGAGTGGCTTTGCAGTAGCCATTTCTAAAATGTTAGCAGATAATGATTGTATTTTAGACCCACTGGAGCGAAATCAGAAACGGAGCAGTACTATGCGTATTGTTTTTCGTTATTTAACAGTACTGTCGTTGTTGTTTTTTGCTGTTTTATTTGGAGGTGCTGAAATACTTGCACAGCTCATGGGTGATACTCAACTAGCGCCTTTAATACGGACTGGTTCATTTATAGTGCTTGTCATGCCAGCTCTTGCTATTTTAAAGGGCGGCTTCCAATCAAGAGGCATTATGGAGCCGATTGCTTACGCACAAGTCCTTGAACAGGCTGTTAGAGTATCTGTCATTTTAGCAGGTACATTTATCATTATGACGACGACAAAATCGCTATATAGTGCTGGACAAATGGCCATTATAGGTACAGTCATTGGTGAAGTTGTAGGCTTTTTATTACTTGCGTTTATCTTTAAAAAACGTTTTGGCCTATTTAAAGACAAGAAGCAACAGCAACGTATCGAAAGTTTTCCCGTTATTAAAGAGGTAACATTGCTAAGCTTAAGTGTAAGCATGAGTGGCCTATTATTGTTAGGCTATCAGCTAGTTGATTCCTTTACTATTTATTCACTATTAATCGAAGGTGGAATGGAACAGACGATAGCTAAGGAAACAAAAGGTATTTATGACCGTGGGCAGCCACTGGTACAGCTCGGAGTTGTCATTGCTTCTTCACTTTCACTCGCTATTGTGCCTCTTGTTGCACATATGAACAAAAAACAAGAAGGCCGTAGCGCAATACCGTTTATTCAGCTAACGTATAGAGCGTCTGTATTATTTGGATGGGCAGCATCTCTAGGTTTAATACTCATTATGCCTTATATTAATGCAATGCTCTTTAAAACAGATGCGCTGTCGGAAGTGCTTATGATATATGTGTTACAGATTGTTCCTTTGTCAATTATTTTGACATTTACAGCTATTCTGCAAGGTTATGGAAAATTAAAAAAGCCAGCTTTATTTTTGATTGTAGGTTTTATATTAAAAATAATATTGAATGTGCTGACAATTAATTTATTTGGTGTATTAGGTGCGGCCATTGCTAACAATTTGGGTCTATTGTTTACAGCACTGATGCTTGTTTTCTATTTAAAGAAAATGACGGCTATTCAATTAGCGCCAGCAAGTTTTTACAAAAAAATTGGTGTTGCATCATTCAGCATGGCAGCTGTAATACTAGTTTGGCTACAGTTTGTACCAACGTTATTAAACCAATATCTATCACCTCGATTTGTCGCAGTGATAGCAAGTTTAACGGCCGTGTGTTTAGGAGCATTTGTAATGATTACAGTAATTGCAAAGTTACGAGTGCTTGCTGAAAAAGAGTGGTACTTACTGCCGTTTGGGCGCAGAATGGCTGTTTATCAATTATGGTTAAATCGGAAGAAGTAGGTGGATTGATTGAATACTTTAACAGTTATAGGATTAGGTGCAGGTGACTTTAATCAGCTGCAAATGGGTGTCTATAAAAAATTAAAGGCAGCTAGAAAATTATATGTTCGAACAGTGGATCATCCTGTATTAGATGAATTGTCAACGGAGGGCTTACAATTTGAAAGCTTTGACGGTGTTTATGAAAAATATAATTCATTCCAGCCTGTGTATGAAGAAATTGCAGAAAAGCTTGTGACTGCGGCAGCAATTGAAGATGTGATGTACGCTGTACCAGGACATCCACTTGTTGCAGAGCAGACTGTACAATTGCTTATTGCAGCTGCGGATGAGGGGAAAGTAAATTTAGTCATTGAAGGTGGGCAAAGTTTCTTAGATCCAATTTTTGGCGCGTTGAAAATTGATCCAATTGAGGGCTTTCAACTACTTGATGGCACTAGCTTTTCTATGCATGACATCAACATGCGTCAACATATTTTAATAGCCCAAGTATATGATTCATTCAGTGCATCAGAAGTAAAGCTAACGTTAATGGAGAAATACGATGACGAATACCCTGTTACAGTTGTTACAGCAGCGGGCTCGTCACAGGAAAAGCTGGTGACAGTACCACTTTATGAACTTGACCAAAGCGTTGAGGTGAACAATTTAACAACGGTATATGTACCACCTGTGAAATCACAAGAAGAGGCATTACGAGACTGGACAACCTTCCGTCAAATTATTGCTATTTTACGAGGTCCGAATGGCTGTCCGTGGGATCAAAAGCAAACGCATGAATCGCTGAAAAAGTATTTACTAGAAGAAGCACACGAATATTTGGCAGCAGTGGATGCAGAGGATGACTTTGCGATGATCGAGGAGCTTGGAGATGTACTATTACAAGTATTCCTTCATGCACAAATCGGAGAAGATCAAGGCTACTTTACGTTGGAGGATGTTTTAGCTTCAATTAGTGAAAAAATGATTCGTCGACATCCGCATGTATTTGGAGATGTATCGGTGGAAGATGCAGAGGGAGTTGTAGCCAATTGGGAAGTTATAAAAGCAGAAGAAAAGGGTATAAGTGATAAGCCGCTATTAAAAGAGGAATATCGGGCTTCCTCTGCTCTACAAACAGCGTATAATTATCAAAAAAGAGCTGCAAAGGTAGGATTTGATTGGCCTGATGTGGATGGTGCATGGGACAAGTTTGCAGAGGAGTGGCAGGAATTTCGTCATGAGGTGACGAATGGTACAAATACGTCACGTCTTGATGAATTTGGAGATGTATTGTTCACACTTGTGAATTTAGCACGTTTCTACAAGCTATCTCCAGAAGAGGCTATGTTACATGCGAATGAGAAGTTTGCGAGACGCTTTGGATATGTGGAAGCGAAGGTAAAGGAAAGTGGAAAGCCGTTTTCTGATTATACATTAGAACAATTAGATGCTTTCTGGAATGAAGCGAAGCAGCTAGAAAAGGAGTAAAAATATGCGATTAGATAAATTTTTAAAAGTATCACGTTTAATTAAGCGTCGTACATTAGCAAAAGAAGTGGCAGACCAAGGTCGTATTACGATAAACGGTAAAGTAGCAAAGGCTAGTAGTACTGTTAAAGCAGGCGATGAGCTAGCCATACGTTTTGGGCAAAAAATTGTGACAGCACGTGTAGAAGAATTACGTGATACTGTGAAAAAAGAAGATGCAGCAAAAATGTTTACTATTCTGAAAGAAGAGCGTCTAGAAAAAATTGATCCTGAATTTATTGATGACGAGGACTAATAAAACTTAACAGCACCTTAACAATATATGTAAGAGTCTTCTGAAGTTGTCGCTTTGCTTTTGCTATAAATATGCTGAGTGGGGATAAAAGTGTACAACTTTAATAAAGTTGTCATGCTTTTAAGGTTGTCCGCATAAAGTGAACAGAAGCTAGGACGACTAAAGGAGGAAGAAAATGACGCTACATCAAGAAAGTAATCGTTACACAATTCCATCTGGAGAGCATATTTTAACGATTCGTAATCGTAAAAGAATGGACATGACTTCTGTAAAATCAATTGAACGCTTTGATCAGGAAGAGTTTTTCATCAAGACGTCCCAAGGGCATTTGTTAATCCGTGGAGAGGAACTGCATATCGTTCATTTAGATGTTGACAAAGGGTTATTGACACTCGAAGGAACTGTAAAAACCTTACAGTATGACGAGGAGGAAAGTGGCTTCTCGAAAGGTTTCCTTCATAAATTGTTTGGATGATTGTCAGTGAACAATTTGTTCAGCTATTAGTCATGGTTTTGAGCGGTATAGCAGTCGGGTTCATTATTGATAGTGTAAGGCTCATTGTTTTTTCAACTCCAAAAAGGTCAAGCCTTCGAAGATGGACAATGGTATTTGAATTACTTACTTGGATTCTACTTGGAGGCCTGACATACTATTTATTATTTTGGCTGAAGGATGGCGCTTGGCGGGCTTATGACCCGCTAGCGCAAATAGCCGGAATTTTTTTGTATCAAACGTTTTTTCAAACTTTTTTACGTTTCGTCGCAAGGGTTGTGGTGAATATAACATGGAGACCCTTGTGGTTCATCGTACGAATAATAATTGCTATCATTCGACAAATTTTGAATATATTGATAAATATTGGATCGTTTGTTTTAAGACCTTTTGTCAAAATTTATTCGTATTTGTCCTACACTTTTTTAAAAAAATTCCGATTTATCAAGTATAATAAAAGACAACAATAATTTTCGGAGGTGCGGGCATGACTAGACGTCGTTCATCAAATGATGACCAACAAAACTTTACTAAACTTGATAATGACTATGTCCGTAACACGGATAAAGCTATAAATCGTAAAATGCAAGCGCGGAAACGAAAAATGCGCCGTATTGTCTTTTTTGCGATTGTGCCAGTCGGTATTATTGCCTTTCTCTTCAATATACTTTCGCATCAAAATGAAACGCTAGCTACGAAAGAGCTGAAAAAGGATGAAGCGAATCAGCATCTCTCTGAATTGAATGACGAACGAGATTCATTAAATCTTAAAATTAAACAGTTAGAAGATGATGAATACATCGCGAAGTTATTACGCAAAGATTATTTCTTATCCGAAGAAGGTGAAATTATTTTCATAATACCGGAAGAGAAAGATAAAAAGGACGAAATACCACAAAAGAAAGATAAAAAAGACGACTGAAAAGCTATGTATTGTTGACACTCTTTTTTAGTTATATATAATGAAAAGAGAAACTTATTGCAGTAAAAAGTTTGATTAAATTGATTACATGACTCAAATGAGTCGCTTAATTTTTAAGGAGGAGCATTTTTTTTATGTCAATTGAAGTAGGCAGCAAGGTACAAGGTAAAGTAACAGGAATCACAAATTTTGGAGCATTCGTTGAGCTGCCAGATGGCAAAACAGGCTTAGTACACATCAGTGAAGTTGCTGACAATTATGTAAAAGATATCAATGAGCATCTAAAAGTTGGAGATGAAGTTGAAGTAAAAGTGATGAATGTTGAAGCGGACGGAAAGATCGGTCTTTCAATCCGTAAAGCAAAGCCTCAAGCAGAGAGACCAGAGAGACCAGAGCGTCCAGCACGTCCACGTCGCGATAATCGTTCTAATGATCGCAACGATCGTCATCAGCCAAAAGAGAATTTTGAGCAAAAAATGGCTCGTTTCTTAAAAGATAGTGATGAACGCCTAGCAACACTTAAACGTGCTACAGAGTCAAAACGCGGTGGTCGCGGAGCTAGAAGAGGGTAGTTTGCTGACTGTTTTAATCGTAGAAAAAGTGTATTAAATAGAGTTGGGATTAGCTTTTTAATAAAGCTAATCCCTTTTTTTAACTTATTTCAGCAAATGTCTTATGTATCGAAAGCGTAGCGACAGGTAAAAATGAATGCGGGTCTAAGTTACTTTTCAGCGGGTGTACAAACATCCGCCGAAAGAAGTTAAAGCCTCTGGCGGATGTCACGGAAATCGGAAAGGAGTGCTTAAAAAGGATGTTAGCCTAAAATCATCGCATCCATGCGATAACGGCTAACTGACCTGCATCATGAATCCTTGCATACTTCTCATCTACCTATAAGTCATAATAACAAGGATCTATGAAACTTCCTACAACGTGGATGTCGGTCTTTTTTTCTTTTTAGGAGCTGGCACTGGTGCTTGTTCAGTAGGCGCTTCTGAAGACTTTTCGACTGGGTAAACAACCATTTTGACAAGTAAAAACACACCATATACACTAACCGCTAGTCCAGTGAGGAGTAAAAAAATTTGTACAGCAAATGGTAAATTAATAAGAATGGATACGAGAATAATCATAGAGCCACTTCCACAAATTAAAGCAGCTTTTGTTAATGAACTCAAAGGAAATAAACCTCCTAGTTTACAGATTTTCCAAACGAGAAAGCCCATGCAGGGTGTAGCCCGTCTTTAGACATGGGATGAAAGTGAGGTCAGACAAGAGGTACCTTAATTGTCTGAAAGGGTGTTATACTTCATGTATAGACAAGTAAAAGTCTATAAAATACGCTCGTTCATTGAAAATTGGATATTGTATAAGGTTCGATAGCCTAATTCATGCTATCGGTAAAACAATATGTGTCGTCATGAAAAAGACGCTAAAACATATCGAACGAACCAACTATACGCTATGGTAACAGTAGCGTAGCCCTATCTGCTATATGCACTGGATAGGGAGAGGTAATGGGATACCCCAATCTTGAGAGCTGTTCAAAACAGAAATGGACTGCGAACGCTTAGTTACTCAGGAATCCCACTGACATTAGTCAGCTTGTCCCTTTATGGGTGGGAGTCTCAAACGTTCTTTTCATTATTAGTATGCCATATTTTTTGCCTCATCACCATATGGGTGATTTCCGTTCCGACAGGGCGCTTTCATGGGCCGCTTGGGCAACAAATGTTTTTTGTGCGAAAGCAACAACAACACGATGTTGGTCACGAAGTTTATTTTTGTAGACAGAAAAAAACAAAGTAAATATGGCATTTCTAGTATGCTTATAATTTAAAAGGCTGCTGCACTATTCTATTAACCGCAAAAAAATAGGCGCCTCAGAAATAATTCTGAGACGCCTATTTGAGATGACCCCTACGGGATTCGAACCCGTGTTACCGCCGTGAAAGGGCGGTGTCTTAACCACTTGACCAAGGGGCCTACTATGGTGGCGGCCGAGGGGATCGAACCCCCGACCTTACGGGTATGAACCGTACGCTCTAGCCAGCTGAGCTAGGCCGCCGTGACAATTATGGAGCGGAAGACGAGGTTCGAACTCGCGACCCCCACCTTGGCAAGGTGGTGTTCTACCACTGAACTACTTCCGCATTTCGTTTTAAGCAACAAGATAAATAATACAAGCCATTGTTCCTAACGTCAAGTAGTTTTTTGAAAAAAATTAATAAAAATATATAGTTTTATTAATTATTTAAAGATTTGCTAACAAAAAGAGGGAGTATTATCTTTTGATAGCTCATCACCATAACGTGTGGTTGATTTCCGTTTCGACTAGGCGCTTTGTAGCTGCCGCTTTGCTTTCGCTACAGAAAACATTTGCCGCTGACGCTTCGCTTTCGCGCAGATAAAACATTGTTGCTGCCGCTACGCTTTCGCACAGAAAACATCCGCTTCGCTGCAGGGTCTCGTCTGTGACGCTAATCCCCAAGGAGTCGCCCGGTCGGAACGAAGATCAACTCTTATCAAAGGTGTTTGGACTCACTGAAAAGGAACCACATCTTCACCCATCTCACCACCTTCAAAGGTAGGAGTCTTCTACTGAATGAAGATAAATGGCATACGTTTTAACAAATGTTATCCACAAATTTTGGTGATGATCCCTTTTAATGGGGAATTTATCAAACTTTTTGTTCTTAAGTAGAAAAGTATCAGCATAACTGCTGACTATAGTATTTTGACGAAATAGGGAACATCGATCAATGAAAAAGAAAAGGTAGAAAGGGCACTAGACCTCTCATGGCATAGATTTTGTAACGTATCTTATGTAACGACAGTGGAACTGATTTGCGTAAATTTTCGGAATTTTAAAAACTAATTACATAGAAAGCGATGTTTCTAAGCTTGTACAGCTTATCGTTTTTGTAGAAATTGTTGCCATTTCTCGTATTTATGTATATGTATTCGTCGAAATCTTTATATTTTTTTTAGTCACAGTCAGACAATCTTTCCGCACATAATTTTTTATAATAGCCAAAAGTGCAGAAAGGGGATAGTGAAATGACGAGTATTGAATGGTATAACACAGCAAATGTAGATGACCAAAAATTAGGAGCTAAGAAAAGGCAATTGCTGATCGGCTCTCTATTTTTTTTAACATCCTTTTTTTTAGCTCAGTCTGTTGTATTTGAAGCGGCTGTACCTTTCTCAGTTCCTTTTTGGGCAATTATTCGAACGAAGTATAAGGAATATGCCAAATATGTTTTGTTTGGTGGTTTAATAGGGTGTTTTTTTCTTGGCTTTGGACAAGTCTTCATTTTAGCGTTGCAAATCGCTATGTATGAATGTATTATGCGCTTCCGCTATTGGCAGCTACCACAAAGTATTGCAGTCTCTTTAGCGGTACTGCTTGTACAGATGATGTGGCAAGGGGTTATGTATCAAGGCTTACCACCGGTGCTTGTACAATTTTATGTAGGTTGTGAAGCAGCTTTAGCTCTTACTATGACGCTGTTTATGCAAGTGTTGTTTGTTAATTCTTATGAATGGTTTACGAGTCATTGGACATATGAGAAGCTAGGCTCTGGATTAGTTGTATTTGCTGCTATACTTACAGGAATGCAAGCAGTTGTCATTAGCTATTTTTCACTCCCTATTTTTTTGTTACAACTATTAATTTGCTTCGGAGCATTAGTAGGAAGTGTACCATTAGCGACGGTAATTGGAGCCGTGCTCGGGGCTCTCATAGGTGTTGCAAAACTATCATTTACAGGTATGCTGTCTGTAGCAACTTTAACGGGGTTGTGTGCAGGGATGGGGGCTCGTGCTGGAAGATTTGGTGTAGCAATTGGCAGCATTTTGCCTAGTGTGTTTTTTTATTTTTACGATGCAACATTGCCATTAGATAGTGTTTATTTTACATCGATTGCTATTGGGAGTATTGTTTTTCTAACTATCCCGAAAAAATATTCTGATAAGGTGCGGGGCAAGCTGTTTCCGCAGCGTGAGGAGGTCTTGCTTGCCCGTCAAAATTGGTTAACAGAGCATGTTACGTATAAACTAGAGCATTTTCAGCATTTTGTACAATTTATGAAGGAGCTTGTATTTGAGCGCTTTATGACGGCCCCGGTAGAAGAGGTAAAGGAAGTGTCACCAATGAATACATGTTTAAGCTGCTTCCGCTATGATCGCTGCTGGGGAGCGCAAAGTAACGGCATGGACAAGCTTATGACGGACTGGTTTCATATGAAAGGCGTTGGAAAGGAATCCGCTATTCATCGTGTCGAAGAACAAATACGCTATAAATGTGTGAAATCAGCGAAAATTTTTGAAGAATTAGAAACAGAGCTGTATAGAGAGCGCATTAATGGACAGTATTTTCATGGTAAGAAAATGATTGCACTTCAGCTGCGTGATATGAGTAATCATCTAAATCAATTAATAGCGGAGATGAAAGAAGAGACTATTTCATTCGTCAGTGTAGAAAAGGACATTACGCAACGATTAAAAGATGCGCATATTGAATGTTTTCAACTAGATGTACTAAGCAATAAGCCCGGAGCACGAAAAATTGTCTGTGCCTTATCACCAGCACGTGTCGATTGGGAGGAAGACACGACATTAGCTGAACGGATGATACTGCCAATTTTATACGATATTTTTGAAGAACCATTTGAAATTGAAAAAGTAGTAGCATGTGATATACCGTTTCGTCACATTCAAGTAAGCTTTAGATCAGCTATTAGCTTTGAAGTAGAGTATGATATATATAGCATGTCTAAAGATGCGACGTTATATTCAGGTGACTCCCATGCATTATTTCAATTACATCCTGGACTATTTGCAATTTTATTGTCAGATGGTATGGGGCAGAGTAAAGAAGCACAGCATGAAAGTAGAAAATTGATACATTTAATGCGGGAATGCTTAAATTACAATATGAACCCAGAAACTGCGATGCATACGTTGCATTATGTCATGTCTTTAAAACAACAAAATGATATGTATGCAACGCTTGATTTTGCCCTTGTCGATTTACAACACGGTGATTTATGGTCGTGGAAGGCCGGGGGGATGTCTACGTATATTTTACGTGGAAAAGAGGTGCTGAAGGTTGAAAGCAATGCAGCGCCTGTAGGGTTTTTATCCATTTCGGCAGTCGAGGCTGAAAAAAGAAAGCTTAAAGCGGGCGATGTAATTTTGATGCACTCTGATGGATTATTTTCAAGTGTTGATGATTGGGACGAGCAGGAGGAGGCATTTTTAGCGTATGCACAACAGGTAGCAGGCACTACTAAATCTATACAGGAAAAACTAACAACGATTATGCAATCTTTCCAATCTTACTATGACATTGACGACGATTGCACTGTATTGATGCTGGAGGTTACGCATGTTGTACCTACATGGGCTGTGTTTAGACCAGTTCAACATTCTATGAGCAAATCATCATAATAGAAAACGAAAAGGGGAGGAGAAGCGTTTGTCACTTGAATTAAAGGTCAAATTATTTATTGAAAAAGAGCAATTATTACAACAAGACGACCATCTTCTCGTCGCCGTTTCGGGTGGAGTAGATTCAATGGCTTTACTCCATTATTTTGTCAAAGCAAAAGGACAATGGGGAATTACAGTAGAAGCCATACATGTTGATCATATGTTAAGAGGTGAAGAATCTGCTGAGGATAGAGCCTTTGTTCAAAAATATTGTGATGAGCATGGTGTATACTTACATGCAAAGGCTATTCCAATACCAGAAATCATGGCTTTAGAGAATGGAAATACACAGCTTATTTGTCGTAGAGAACGGTATCAATATTTTAAAGAGGTCATGCAAAAAACAAATGCTAGCAAGCTTGTAACTGCACATCATGCGGACGACCAACTGGAGTCAGTATTAATGGCCCTGACAAAAAATGCAACGATAAATAGTATGCAAGGTATACGTTCACAACGTTTTTTTAAAGGGAAATCATTAATTCGTCCGTTTTTAACGGTTACAAAGTCCGAAATTAGGGAATATTTACTTAAACAAGGTTTGGATTATCGGGAAGACGCTAGCAATTCTAAAGACACCTATGTACGCAATCGTTTTAGACATCATGTGGTGCCTTTATTGGAGGCAGAAAACCCAAGAGTAACAGAGCAGGTGACCCATTTTACAAAGCAATTGCAAGAAGATGATGCCTATTTAATGACATTAGCGGAGGATGTATTTTCTAGAACAGTAAAAAGAATAGCCGGAAATACATATAGCATGGAAATTGAAGCTTTTCAATTGGTACCACTTGCTTTACAAAGGAGGCTCATTTTAATACTATTAAACTATATTTACAAAGATTCAAATACGATACAAAGTTATGCTTTATTGACTTCAATTTCAAAGCTTTGTGATACGATAGCTGGGAATGCCGAGGTTCACTTGCCAGAAGGTTTTATAGCAGTTCGCCGTTACGGAAAGTTAATGATTCAGAAGAAAGACCCATTAGAAGGTCAAGCTTCTCTTGAGAAAAAGATTATTGCGACTGCTAATGGGTGGACAACACTGGCAAATGGTGAACGTTTATGCGTAGTCAAGTTGCCTGATTTATCATCTGAAATGCTAACGGATACTGCACAAATTTTTTATTTTAACGCTAGCAAACTCAAACTTCCACTCTATGTTAGGGTACGTAAGGAAGGGGACAGAATGCTGTTAAAAGGAATGGATCAGCCAAAACGCTTATCTCGCCTTTTTATAGATGAAAAGATTCCTTTAAATGAGCGAAATAGCTGGCCGTTACTGATTTCTCAATATGATGAGGTCGTAGCGGTAATTGGTGTGCGTATGGGAATGCTTTTTTCAACCACTCCACAACCAAACGATGATACAGTGCTCATCGTAGACTAAGGTCTTTGTAAAATTTCACAGCAAATGGTTGAAAAATTTTTTATACACACGAGGAGGAATCGATATGTTACAAAATGACATCGAAAAAGTTATGATTACAGAAGAACAATTGCAAGAAAGAATCGCTGATTTAGGTGCACAATTGACAGCGGAATACAAAGATTCATTCCCGCTAGCTGTTGGTGTTCTAAAAGGGGCAATGCCTTTTATGACAGACTTGATGAAACGTTTCGATTCTTTCATTGAGCTAGACTTTATGGATGTTTCTAGCTATGGCAATGCCACAGTTTCGTCAGGCGAAGTAAAGATTCTAAAGGATTTAAATACAAGCGTTGAGGGGCGTGACGTATTAATTATCGAGGATATCATTGATAGCGGCTTAACTTTAAGCTATTTAGTAGACCTATTTAAATACCGCAAAGCAAAATCCATCAAAATCGTTACATTGTTAGATAAACCATCAGGTCGTAAAGTAAACTTAGCTGCTGATTATGTTGGTTTTGAAGTTCCAGACGGTTTTGTTGTAGGATATGGTTTAGATTACGCAGAAAAATATCGTAATTTACCATATATCGGCATTTTAAAGCCAGCAGTCTATTCTTTCTAACGAGTAAGAAGTTAACGAAAGAACACCAGTTATGAAAAGTGAAAACCTTTAGCGAAGGTCATAGATTTTTTTCTCATCACCAAAGGTTAGGGATGAGATTTGTTAAAACGTTTGCCATGTATATAAGTTGATTGGAGTGAGGCTGGCGACTTTTGGGGGTCAGCGTCACAGATGAGGAAAAGCATCACGTCCTGTGATAACACCTTCGTGACCAACGCCCTGCTGCTTCGCTTTCGCGCAAAAAACATCTATTGCCCTAGCGGCTCATCGGACGCCCTCAGGAAAGAAAAGCGCTCAGTCGGAACGGAAATCAACCGTATGGGAATGAACTTTTTTTAACATAATTCAAAAATCTAGGCACATTGTTCAACTGTATCAAGATAAAGTAACTGGTACAGCTACGCTGGGATATAGTTAAATAAATGCATAAATATGTTTCGATTTCGACAAAAATCGGACGAAACTTTTTTAAAGTAGGGCTTTTCGTTGTATGATGAAATCATGATATGTTAAGATTTTACTTATAATTTTTCTGTTTGTAATGAGGAGGCTGGAGATGAATCGAATATTTCGATATACCATATTCTATTTACTGATTTTCTTAGTGATTATCGGTATTTTTGGTACTTTCAATGGTGGTAACGCACCAACGAAAGAGTTATCTTATTATGAGTTCCAAGAAGCTCTAGATAAGAAAGAAATAACAAGTGCTACAATTCAACCTGATAAATCAGTTTACATCGTAGAAGGTACACTGAAGGGTTATGAAAAAGGGGAAAGCTTTACTGCAAACCTCCCTCGTGATAACCAATCTTTAATGGAACGCATCGATGAGGCTGCTAAGGATAAGAATAGTAATATTAAATATTTAACAGCACCAGAAACAAGTGGATGGATTCAGTTCTTTACAGGGATTATTCCTTTCATCATTATCATTTTCTTATTCTTCTTCCTAATGAGTCAATCTCAAGGTGGCGGTAATAAAGTGATGAGCTTTGGTAAAAGTAAAGCTAAACTTTATGACGACCAGAAGAAAAAAGTTCGTTTTACAGATGTAGCGGGTGCTGATGAAGAGAAAGCTGAGCTTGTAGAGGTTGTTGATTTCTTAAAAGATCACCGCAAATTTACTGAAATAGGTGCTCGTATTCCAAAGGGTATCTTACTCGTAGGTCCTCCTGGTACAGGTAAAACATTACTTGCACGAGCAGTGGCGGGTGAAGCAGGCGTACCATTCTTCTCGATTTCAGGTTCTGACTTCGTAGAAATGTTTGTCGGTGTCGGTGCATCACGTGTTCGTGACTTATTTGAAAATGCAAAGAAAAACGCACCGTGTATCATCTTTATTGATGAGATTGATGCAGTAGGTCGTCAACGTGGCGCAGGTCTTGGTGGTGGCCATGACGAGCGTGAACAAACATTGAACCAATTGTTAGTTGAAATGGATGGTTTCGGGGCAAACGAAGGTATTATTATTATCGCTGCAACAAACCGCCCAGATATTTTAGATAAAGCGTTATTACGTCCTGGTCGATTTGACCGTCAAATTACAGTAGGACATCCTGATGTAAAAGGTCGTGAAGCAATTCTAAAAGTACATGCGCGCAACAAACCTTTATCAGATACAGTGGATTTAGCAGCTGTTGCACAACGTACACCAGGTTTCTCAGGTGCCGATTTAGAGAACTTGTTAAATGAAGCAGCACTTGTGGCTGCTCGTAAAAGCAAACGTACAATTAATATGGCAGATATCGATGAGGCATCTGACCGAGTAATTGCTGGTCCAGCAAAAGCTAGCCGCGTTTACTCAGCGAAAGAGAAGAAACTTGTAGCCTTCCATGAAGCTGGGCACGTAGTTGTTGGTTTAGAGTTAGATGAAGCAGATACAGTACACAAAGTAACAATCGTCCCTCGTGGCCAAGCTGGAGGTTACGCGATTATGTTACCGAAGGAAGAACGTTTCTTCACAACAAAACAAGAGTTACTAGACCGTATTGCAGGACTTCTTGGTGGTCGTGTGGCGGAGGAAATCGTACTTGGTGAAGTATCTACCGGGGCACATAACGACTTCCAAAAGGTAACTAGTATTGCGCGTGCCATGGTCACTGAATATGGTATGAGTGAAAATCTTGGTGCAATGCAGTTTGGGTCAAGTCAGGGTGGTAATGTATTCCTAGGTCGTGACTTTAATTCAGATCAAAACTATTCTGATTCAGTCGCTTATGAAATTGATAAAGAAATGCAAAAAATTATTGATTCACAATATGAGCGTACTAAACGAATCCTAACTGAAAAACGTGGATTACTTGATTTAGTTGCTAACACATTGATGAAAAAAGAAACATTGAATGCGCAAGAAATCGAACATTTACGTGATCACGGTGTCTTACCGGAACCAGAGGCTGAAACGGTTGTAGAAGAAGCTCCCAAAGCTGAAGCTCAACCAACATTAGATGTAGTTGGTGAACCAGTTGTTAAAAAAGAATTGCTTAACAATGAGCCGAATCCAACAACAGCTGATTTACCTAAAGAGGGCAGAGAGCCAAATGATACACCAAAAGGTATCGATGAAAAGCGTGATTAATATGGGAAAGACTGTTTACGATTTTAGTAAGCAGTCTTTTTCTTTGCCTTTTTTCAGTATTAGGTATTAGGATATAGATATTATCTTACGCAAATGCGTAATAGAGGCTCTATAAGATTTTTAACAAGTGTTAAATAGAGCCAAAACAGATAGGAGTGTTGAAATGTGGGAAACGTAACATTGAATAATGGTCTAGAAATGCCGTTAATCGGCTATGGCGTCTTTCGAGTACCTGAAGGGGATGACTTGGCTGAAGCGGTAAAAACGGCTATTGCGAAAGGTTACCGTAGCATTGATACTGCGCAAGTATATCGCAATGAAGAAAGTGTTGGGCGAGGTATTCGTGCAGCGATTGACGAGGGCTTAGTAACACGTGAAGAACTATTCGTAACATCAAAGGTTTGGAATGATGGACTCTCCTATGAAGAAACACTTGCAGCTTATGATAGTAGTTTAGCGAAATTAGGATTAGATTATTTAGATTTATATTTAGTTCACTGGCCAGGTATAGATACAAATTATGTTGATGTTTATAAAGCGCTTGAAAAGATCTATCAGGATAAACGTGTACGCTCAGTTGGTGTTAGTAATTTCCATGTTCTCCATTTAGAAAATTTATTAAAGGAAACATCAGTTATTCCTGTTATTAATCAAATTGAATTTCATCCACACTTAATTCAAGAGGAAGTACGTGCATATTGTAAGGAAAAAGGAATACAGGTAGAAGCATGGTCACCACTAATGAATGGTTCTTTGTTGGAAGAAGCACTGATTCAGCAGCTAGCTTCTAAATATGGCAAAACACCAGCACAAATTGTGTTACGCTATGATGTTCAGCATGGTGTAGTAACTATTCCAAAAACAATGACTCCTGCACGTATGACGGAAAATCTAACTGTCTTTGACTTTGCATTAACAGAGGACGAAATGGCTCAGTTAGATGCATTAAATGATGGATTACGTTGCGGACCAGACCCAGAAAAATTTAATTTTAAATAATATGAAAGGAGCTACCTAAGAGGGGTATCTCCTTTCAAATAAATTTCATACAAAAAAGTGAAGTTGATTTCCGTTCCAGGCTACTCGCTTTGTCGCTGACGCTTCGCTTTCGCGCAGAGCAGAGCTTCCTGTGGGCGAGCGTCGAGCCGCTTCCTTCGCTTGCGCTCCGTGCAGGGTCTCGCCTGTCTCGCTTTCCCACGGGAGTCGAGTAGCCTTCCACTCCAATCAGCGGTAGCGTAGAACTTTTATAAAATATTATCCATTTCATAAGTGAATAATATTGCGACCTATAACAGGGAAGTAATTGTAGACCTGTTATTGCTAACGCTACGCTTTCGCACAAAAACACCTTTTGTTGAAGTTTTTTATAACTATAAATAGAGTGCCCTGCCAGAAGATAAACACTAAGTAGATTGGTTGATCGAAGTGGAGGCTGGGCGACTCCTTGGGGATCAGCAATAGGGGAACGAAGGCTAAAACCATCACATCCTGTGATAACGCCTTCGTGACCAACATCATGTTGGCCCGAGACCCTGGAGCGCAGCGAAGCGGAAATCAACCCCACGTTTTGGTGATAGGAATTAAATTTAATTTGAAAGGAGCTACCTAAGATGTGGGTGGCTCCTTTTTGGAGTGAGTGAATGCTATTTCATAGGAATAAAAGTATGGTATCATTTTCTAAAGTGTTAACTTTTTTCAGCGGATCTTGATTTTTTGTGCATGAGTATGCATTGTTTTAGTTGTATCAATCACATAGTGACAGGTACAATTACGATGAGGGGCAATAAATAGGAGGCATCAATCATGATTTTAGTTTTAGATGCGGGAAATTCGAATATCGTATTAGGTGTCTATGATGAAAACGATCAATTGGCCTTCCATTGGCGTATGGTGACAGACCTTCATAAAACAGAAGATGAATACGCAATGCAAGTTTTATCTTTCTTTAATCATGCAGGCATTTCATTTGAACAGATTACAGGCATTATTATATCCTCTGTTGTACCACCAATCATGTTTTCGTTAGAAGCGATGTGTCAAAAGTATTTTCGTAAAAAACCGCTCGTTGTCGGACCAGGTGTGAAAACAGGATTGAATATTAAATATGAAAACCCACGTGAAGTTGGTTCAGACCGCATAGTGAACGCTATTGCAGCTCTTGATGTTTATAAAGCACCACTGATTATTGTTGATTTTGGTACTGCCACAACATATTGTTACTTAAACGAAAAGGGCGATTATATGGGCGGTGCTATCGCTCCAGGTATTTCGATTTCAACGGAGGCGCTCTATACACAGGCAGCTAGATTACCACGTATTGAAATCTTGCGCTCTACACATATTGTTGGAAAGACAACTGTATCCGCGATGCAGGCCGGAATTTTTTATGGCTTTGTTGGGCAAGTTGAGGGAATTGTTAATCGCATGAAAGCACAAAGTAAGGAAGAGCCTTTAGTTATTGCTACTGGAGGATTAGCAAATTTAATTGCTGGGGAGACGCAAGCTATTGATATAGTCGACCCGTTTTTAACATTAAAAGGCTTATATAAGCTATATAAACGCAATCAATAAGAAATGAGGGACATTTCATTTATGAAAGACTATTTAGTACGAGGTTTAGGGTTCAACGGACAGGTTCGTGTTTTTGCAGCTTGTACAACAGCAACGGTAGGAGAAGCGCAACGTCGTCATCATACATGGCCTGTTGTGTCGGCAGCCCTTGGTCGTTCTATGACTGCTGCTGTGATGATGGGTGCCATGTTAAAAGGTGAAGAAAAAATCACCATTAAAATTGAGGGGAACGGTCCGATCGGTCCAATGGTGATTGACAGTAATGCGCATGGTGAAGTGCGTGGCTTTGTAACAAATCCTCACGTTCATTTCGATTTAAACGAGCACGGCAAGCTTGATGTTCGAGCAGGTGTTGGAACAGAGGGTGCATTAACAATCGTAAAAGATCTTGGTTTAAGAGACATGTTTTCTGGACAAACGCCAATTGTATCAGGTGAAATTGCTGAGGACTTTACTTACTATTTCGCTACTTCAGAACAAGTGCCTTCATCAGTTGGATTAGGGGTTTTAGTAAACCCAGATAACACAATTCTTGCAGCTGGAGGATTCATTCTTCAATTAATGCCAGGCTGTGAAGAACAGACAATCAATCAAATCGAACAACATCTTGCTACTATAGAGCCTGTTTCAAAAATGATTGAAAAAGGCTTTACACCAGAGCAAATTTTAGAAGCTGTATTAGGAGAAGGCCATCTACAAATTTTAGATTCCATGCCGGTAGAATTTAAATGTCAATGTTCAAAAGAGCGATTTGGTGCAGCGATTTTAGGGTTAGGGACACAGGAAATTCGAGAAATGATTGAAGAGGATGGCGGAGCAGAAGCAGAATGTCACTTCTGTTTAGAAACATACCATTTCTCAAAAGAAGAGCTAGAAGGATTTATCGATGAGCTCAACGCGTAATCGACGACCTTCATCTGCTACAACGCCCAACCAAACGCCCTTTTCGCAACGCCGTTTAAAGACAAAACCTGCTTTAACAGTCATTGTAATCTTGTTATTAGGAAATATTTTATGGATTATTGCTTGGTTAATCCCAAATAAAGGTCATGAAATTGGTAGCGACGAACAAGTCGCTGCCGTTGACGGAGATATTATCACACGTCAAGATTGGATGGTTGCCATGGAAGAACGCTATGGTAAAGAGACACTACAAAATTTAGTGAATGAATCTGTGATGGATAAGGCAGCTAAAAAATTTAAAATACAAGTAACGGATAAAGAGATTGATTTAGAGTTAGCTTTAATGCGTTCTGCTCAGGATAAATTTGATACAGCAATGCAAAATCTTTCAGCTGAGCAGTTGCAACAAAAAATTCGCTCACAGCTTATTTTAGATAAGGTACTGACAAAGGATGTAGTTATAAAAGAAGGCAGTATTGAAAAATATTATGAGGAAAATCAGGCACTGTACAATACGAAAACAAGCTATCGTACGAACTTTATTGAGGTGGAATCCAAAAAAGGCGCTGAGGAAGCAGTAAGTGGAATAAAAAAAGCCTCTGATTTTTCAGTGTTGGCACGTGAAATCTCAGTAGACAGCGCGTCAGCTAGCTTAGGTGGAGATATCGGTTTCCTCACAGAAAAACAGGCGAATATCGATCCTGCCATTTTAAATGCAGCGAAGGCTTTAAAAGCAGGAGAGGTTAGTAAAGCATTTAAGCTTGATAACGGTCATTACGGCATTGTACAAGTTCAAGAGATAATAGAAGGGCAATCCTTTACATATGACGATGTGAAAGAACATATTGAACGTGAGCTTGCGTTAGAGCAAGTGCCACAATCTGTTACACCAGAAGCATTTTGGTCTGAATTCAATGCAACTTGGTATTACGGAGAGGCAAAAAAAGGTAAATAACAGATTGCTTCGAAAATGAGCTTGAAAAATCTGCAAGATATCTGCGGGAAAATGAGCCAGGAAAATCCTGCAGACGTTTGGCGTCAACAGAGTAACGGCTACCCTAGGATATTAAGCGGATTTTTTTGATTACCTTCGTTTAGATTGGTTGCAATAAATATTCTGAAAATATAAGTTTTATTTATTGACAATCGAATGGAAAAATTGATAAAATCAAAATAAGTAAAACCTATAAAAATAGTAGGGATTAGGAGTGGATTGATAAATGAGTAGATTAGCGAACTCAGTAGCTGAATTAGTTGGTAAAACACCAATTGTAAAGTTAAATCATGCAACAGGTGAAAACGAAGGTACTGTTTATGTGAAATTAGAATATTTCAACCCGGGCAGCTCAGTAAAAGATCGTTTAGCTTTAGCGATGATTGAAGCGGCTGAGAAAGATGATACATTAAAGCCAGGTGGTACAATTATTGAGCCTACTTCTGGTAATACAGGTATTGGTCTTGCGATGATTGCTGCAGCTAAAGGTTATAAAGCGATTTTAGTAATGCCAGAAACTATGAGCTTAGAACGTCGCAACTTATTACGTGCATATGGTGCAGAGCTTGTATTAACACCTGGACCAGCAGGTATGAAAGGTGCAATTTCTAAGGCGGAGGAATTAGCTGCTGAGCATGGCTACTTCTTACCACAACAATTCACGAACCCAGCCAATGCAGTTGTTCACCGTTTAACAACTGGTCCAGAAATTGTAGAAGCATTTGAAGGTTTAACATTAGATGCATTTGTTGCTGGTGTCGGTACAGGTGGTACAATTACGGGTGCGGGTGCCGTGTTAAAAGAGAAATATCCAGATATTGAAATTATTGCTGTTGAGCCAAAAGATTCACCAGTACTTTCTGGCGGTCAACCAGGACCTCATAAAATTCAAGGTATCGGAGCTGGCTTCGTACCTGAAGTGTTAGATACAGATGTATATTCTTCTGTATCCCCAGTTGAAAATGAGATTGCTTTTGAGGTAGCTCGTAAAGTAGCACGTGAAGAAGGTATCTTATGTGGTATTTCATCAGGTGCAGCTATTCATGTTGCAATTGAAGCTGCAAAACGTTTAGGTAAGGGCTCAAATGTTCTTGCAATCGTGCCTTCTAATGGTGAACGTTATTTATCAACACCTTTATATCAATTTGAAGACTAATCTAATTATTTGTATGTAAGGACTCCTTTAACGAGGAGTCTTTTTTTATTATCTATTGTGCCGAGGCATAATGGATAATAAAAAAACTGCCCGTAAATGTTAGCGGTATAACTAACACCTATGGAGCAGTTCAAAAAATATGATTAGGATAGATTTCACTATACAACTGTATTACTTAAAACTTTTACGAAGCCATTGTTAGTGGCAGTATTAATTAACTGATTAATAGATTCAAGTGCTTTATCAGTGAATAAATACCATTTATCTGCAGTGACATCATGAATTAATACTTCTGGGTATCCTTTCAATTCTTCATCTGAGAAGGGTTTATTTAAAGAATAAAGGTCAAACTGTTGAATGCTTTTATTTTCATGACTCATAAAATTATATTGACCAAGTTTATAAT
Organism: Lysinibacillus agricola; assembly: GCF_016638705.1. Lineage (GTDB taxonomy): Bacteria > Bacillota > Bacilli > Bacillales_A > Planococcaceae > Lysinibacillus > Lysinibacillus agricola. Next base: position 107,573 of record NZ_CP067341.1, read on the forward strand.
AGGAACCTGGATCGTCTAGATTAATTTGCCATGAATAGTTAGTAGGGGCATCAACAATTTTTCCTTTATTTTCAGTGAAAACTTTAGATAAGGCTTTATTATAGGTGTTCCCTTGGATCTGCTGTACGACCCCACCCATTGTCATGTGGTATTCATATTGAATAGCTTTTACTTTTACATTGTTCATAACCAATGGCTCAGTATTCACTGTTACTGTGGAATTTTGATAATTGACCTGACAACCAAAGGTCTCTGCAATAAATCGAATAGGAACAAATAGTCTATTGTTCTTTAAATATGGTTTGACATCAAGTAACTCTGTTTTACCGTTTTTTATGACGGTGTTGCTATTCGGCTTTAATGTTATCTGCATTTTATTATTTGTTAGTGTTACTTTTGAATCTGTCCAATTTACTGTTGCTCCCAAATTTTCACTGATAACACGCAAAGGCACCATTGTTCGATTATTCTTAACTTCTGGTGCAGCATCTGTAGTAATGACAACACCATCTATCTTAATAGTACTATGTGCTGCATATGCAGGTAGAGAAGTCAGCATGAGTATCATTGCAAGAAAAATTCCTGAAAAAACCTTTTTCAATAATAACAGCTCCTTTTTATAAAATAAATATACACAATTAGTAAATATTTCTATTTACTATAAATATAGCAAAAGCCCTTCTTTTAGACAATAAGTAGAAATACATATAATGAATTAAATGGATCATCACCAATAGAGGTGGGAGACTTCTGTACCTGTCGCTACGCTTTCGCTACAGAAAACATTTGTAGCTGACGCTTCGCTTTCGCTACAGAAAACATTTGCTGCAAGAAGTTAAATATTGCGTGGCAATTGAAAAATATTCGCTTCAAAGCAATATTCAAGTTAAGATGGAATCACATCATATGACTTGAAGGGGAATGGCAACTTGAAGACGATACTTACGAAAACAATAACGATGGATGCAGACTCGTTTTTTTATAGTTATAAGAAGCAAATAGATGCAGAACAAGCACATGTATTTTTAGAAAGTGGTCGCGGTGGGAATTTTACGATAGCTGCTTGGAATCCGTTGGCTACGGCACAATCAGTCGAGGATGGTTTACTTGTAAAGTGGAGAAATGGTAAGGCTGAAAATTTAAATGGTGATCCCCTTGCTTTACTGGAAGACTTAGTGGAGAAATATCACGTTTCATATAATGCTGAGCTTCCTGTTTTTCAAGGTGGAGCTATTGGGTTTGTTGCATACGATTACGCTCGTAAAATTGAAGTGTTACCTAATACTGCTGTAGATGATTTACAAATACCGGATATCTATTTTTATATTTTTGATTGCTGGGCAGTACACGATGTGGAAACAAATAAAGTAACCCTTATGAAGCTAACAGACTGTAATGTGGATTTGGAGGAATGGGCTACTGTGTGGCAAGAGGCCGCGCAAGAAGGATTGCTTACACGTAAATTTGAAAAAACAAGCGCTGTAGAAATAGTAAATGACGAAAGTGAATTGTTAGTATCATTTGCAGGGACTGCCTTTGAAGAAGCGGTAAGTAAAATCCAAACATACATAGCGCAAGGCGATGTATTTCAAGTGAATTTGTCAGTACGTCAATCTAAAAAGTTAAACGCAACTGCAATGGATGTATATGAAGCGTTACGTGCATTTAATCCTTCACCTTATATGGCTTATATAGAAGCACCGGATTTTGCTGTCGTTTCTGGTTCACCCGAGCTTTTGGTGAAGCGTCATGGTAATGAGTTGTCTACTCGACCGATTGCTGGCACACGACCAAGAGGAAAATCCGAGGCGGAGGATTTAGCATTAGCACAGGAATTGATTGATAACGACAAGGAACGTGCTGAACATGTAATGCTTGTTGATTTAGAGCGCAATGATTTAGGACGAGTATCTACATTTGGAACGGTTGAAGTAGATGAGTTCATGGTGATTGAACGCTATTCACACGTGATGCATATTGTTTCTAACGTACGAGGAGAAATAGCTGAAGGGAAAACGAATGCAGACGTTATCCGTGCCATGTTCCCAGGAGGGACGATCACAGGTGCACCGAAAATCCGTACGATGGAAATTATTGAAGAGTTAGAACCTGTAAGACGAGGATTATATACGGGTTCAATTGGCTGGCTAGGCTTCACAGGTGATATGGAGTTTAATATTGTCATTCGTACAGCATTTGTTAAAGATGGAGTAGCACATATTCAGGCGGGAGCAGGCATTGTTATTGATTCTGTTCCAGAAAGAGAATACCAAGAATCTTTAAATAAAGCGAAGGCGATGTGGCAGGCGAAGGCAATGGCAGAGGAGCGAGCAAAATGATTTTAATGATTGATAACTACGATTCTTTTACGTATAACCTTGTACAGTATTTTGGGGAATTTGGTCATGAATTAGTGGTCAAAAGAAACGATGTATTAACGGTGAAAGATATTGAGCAGCTTGCACCAGATATGATTGTTATTTCGCCAGGCCCATGCAGCCCAAATGAAGCGGGTGAAAGCCTGAACATTATTAAGTATTTCGCGGGAAATATTCCGATTTTAGGCGTTTGTCTTGGCCATCAAGCCATTGCTCAAGTATTCGGAGGGAATGTCATTCGAGCTGAGCGTTTGATGCATGGTAAAACATCACCTGTGTTACATGCTGAAATAGGTTTGCATAAGGGGATGCCAAATCCATTCGATGCTACTCGATACCATTCCTTAATTGTAGAAAAAGAAACATTACCGGCATGTTTTGAAGTGACGGCATGGACAGAAGAAGGCGAAATTATGGGTGTTCGTCATAAGGATTATCCAATCGAGGGCGTGCAATACCATCCTGAATCGATTATGACAGAACAAGGTAAAAAGCTTCTACGTCAGTTTATAGATTTGTATGTTGAGGGAGCGAAGTAAATGCTGTGCTGGATGAATGGAGACTACATAGCGGCGCAGGATTTGCGCATTTCACCATTTGATCATGGATTTTTATATGGGTTAGGCTTTTTTGAAACGTTTCGAACGTATAAGGGCAAGGTATTTTGTTGGGAAGCACATATGGAAAGGTTGCAAACTGCGCTTTCTCAATATCGTATTCATATGCCGTATACTGACGAGGATGTACTGAAGGTTGTTCAGCTATTAAATGAACAGGCCAATGGACAGGATGGGTATTTCCGTATAAATGTCTCAGCTGGAGAGCATAGTATCGGTTTGCAGCCTGCTGAATATAGACAACCGAATGTTATTGTTTTTCGCAAAGAATTACATGATACACCTCGAGGTATGGAAAAAAACGCACAATGGCTTGTAACACCGCGTAATACTCCTGAAAAAGGGCTTCGAGTGAAATCACACCATTATGGCAATAACGTTCTTGGGCGTTTTGAGATGCCATCTCTGGCGCAACAAGAGGGCTTCTTTTTAACGGAAGATGGCTTTGTTGCTGAAGGTGTAACATCAAATATCTTTTGGATGAAAGATGATATACTATATACGCCTTCCTTAGAGACTGGTATTTTACCTGGAATTATCCGAGCGTGGGTAATTGAGCGAGCACAATCTCTAGGGATCAAGGTAAGAGAAGGTTTTTTTACTAAAGAGGATGTAGAGCAAAGTTCAGAGTGCTTTATTACTAACTCTATACAAGAGCTTGTTCCAATTCTTAACTTAGAGAGCAAGCAGTTATTAGGCAATAAAGGGCCTGTTTATTCGCGTTTACATGAAGCATTTGTCAATGAAGTGGAACAAGAATAGAAGGAGAGTTTACATGCTAGAAAAATATACAACAACATTAACTATCAACGGTATCACGTTAGACTATACAGCAGAAACTTTTGTGATGGGTATTTTAAATGTCACACCGGATTCATTTTCAGATGGAGGAAAGTTTAATAACGTCGAAGCTGCTGTAGAGCAAGCGAAAAAAATGGTAGCTGAAGGTGCTAAAATTATTGATGTTGGCGGAGAATCAACAAGGCCAGGTTATGAACGTATCTCTGATGAAGATGAAATTGCACGAATTGTGCCAGTTATTCAAGCGTTAGTAGCTGAAGTGCAGGCAGTTATCTCGGTTGATACGTATAAAGCGAACGTAGCTCGTGCGGCTATTGAAGCTGGTGCGCATATTATTAATGATATTTGGGGAGCGAAAGCTGAATCTGAGATCGCTCAGGTGGCTGCAGATTTAAATGTACCGATTATTTTAATGCACAATCGAGACAACACCGATTATGGTACTGATTTCTGGACGACAGCAAAGGCAGACTTAGAGAAGAGTATTGCTATTGCTCGAAATGCAGGTATCCCTGATAACCATATTATTTTAGATCCAGGCATTGGCTTTGCCAAAACTACAGCGCAAAATATAGAAATGATGCAGCATTTAGAGGATTTAGTAGCAATGGGTTATCCTGTTTTGCTAGCTACTTCGCGTAAATCAATGATTGGTAATGTTTTGAAGTTGCCTGTTGAGGAGCGTATAGAAGGTACGGGAGCAACAGTTGTTTACGGTATTGAAAAGGGCTGTCATATGATTCGTGTGCATGATGTAAAGGAAATGGCACGAGCTACACATATGGCTGATATATTAGTTGGTAAACGAAATTATAAGGAGGAAGCGTGATGGACTATATTCATTTAAAGGATATGCAGTTTTACGGCTATCACGGTGTTTTAGCTGCAGAAACGACACTCGGTCAACGCTTCCGTGCCAATGTTTCACTTGCCGTAGATATGACAAAGGCTGGAGAAACTGATGATTTGAATTATACGGTGAACTATGCAGAGGTTTATGTGTTATGTCGTGATATCGTGGAAGGCGAGCCGTTCAAGCTTATTGAAGCACTTGTATCCAAAATAGCAAACAGTATTTTAGAGACATACTCAGAAAAGGTTAAGGGTGTTCGCGTGGAGCTTATTAAACCAGACCCACCAATCCATGGCTATTATAAAGAAGTATCGGTAGAGGTAACGAGAGGTGATTACTAATGAATGATGTGTATTTATCGATCGGTACAAATATGGGAGAGCGATTTGAAAACCTACAATATGCTGTTACCCTTTTAAAGGGCAAAGAGGAAATTGAAGTTGTACACATTTCTTCTGTTTATGAAACAGCTGCTGTAGGCTACACTGACCAAGCAGATTTTTTAAATATTGCTGTTCATATTAAAACGAGTTATTCATCTTCCGAAATGCTGAAAATTTGCCAATGGGTTGAAAGTGAACTTGGGCGTGTGCGTGAATTTCGATGGGGCCCTCGAATCATAGACCTTGACATTCTGCTGTACAATCACGAAAATATTGAAACAGAGAGCTTAATTGTTCCACATCCAAGAATGTATGAGCGAGCTTTCGTATTGGTACCATTGATAGAAATTACGTCTGCACCAGTTGGAAAACAACTGCAAAGGGCACATGATATACTGCAACAGATGGATTGTGAAGAGGAAGGCGTAACTTTATGGCAAGCATCAGCGGAGCTGAAAATGATGCAGTCCGTTCATTAGATTTCTAATCCTCAAGTTAAAGCCTCCTGCAGATGCAAAGCATTAACGATAGATATTTATATAGAGGAACAGTTGAAAACCTCTAGAAGGAGGAAAACAACGTTGAGTCAGACAACTGAGAAGCCGTTTCAAATTGGCGACATTGTCATGGACAACCGTGTCGTATTAGCGCCAATGGCTGGAATTTGTAACTCTGCTTTCCGTTTAACTGTCAAGGAATTCGGAGCAGGGCTAGTATATGCAGAAATGATTAGTGATAAAGGGATTGTCCAGAAGAACGAAAAAACACTAGGCATGCTTTATATCGATGAGCGTGAAAATCCACTTTCATTGCAAATTTTCGGTGGTGATAAGTCCACATTAGTGGAAGCGGCCAAGTATGTAGATGAAAATACAACTGCCGATATTATCGATATTAATATGGGCTGCCCAGTTAATAAAATTATTAAATGTGAAGCGGGCGCTCGTTTACTTTTAGACCCGAATAAATTATATGAAATGGTAGCGGCTGTTGTAGATGCTGTAAAAAAACCTGTCAGCGTAAAAATGCGTATTGGTTGGGATGACGAGCATATCTTTGCTGTTGAGAACGCACAAGCTGCTGAACGTGCTGGTGCTTCAGCAATAGCTGTTCATGGACGTACACGTGTACAAATGTACGAAGGTAAAGCAAATTGGGATATCATTCGTCAAGTAAAGGAAAATGTAAATATCCCTGTGCTTGGTAATGGTGATGTAGAAACTCCTCAAGATGCAAAACGTATGCTTGATACTACTGGGGTAGATGCAGTAATGATTGGTCGCGCTGCTTTAGGTAATCCATGGATGATTTATCGTACGGTTCAATACCTAGAAACTGGTGAGTTAAAGGAAGAGCCGAGTGTACGTGAAAAAATTGATGTGTGTTTACTTCACTTTGAACGCCTTATGCAATTAAAAGGCGAAGGTGTGGCAGTACGTGAAATGCGTAAACATGCTTCGTGGTATTTAAAAGGTATTCGCGGTAACGGTAAGGCTCGTAATGCGATCAACCAAACAGAAACTGCGTCAGATCTTCGTGCACTATTAAATGGACTTGTAGAAGAATATGAAGAACGCGAATCTAAATTAATAGTACCAGAAGAGAAAGAATTAATTATTTAATATATTGAATAGACGTCTCATTGCTTGTTTTGAGACGTCTATTTTTCTGCGAACTTTAATTTTTAGAATTGTTAATCATTTCTTCTGTTATGGAAATTAAACCGAAACAGATGATTACGGCAATAAAATTGTGTACAATAGAAATATTATGGACGTAAACGCAACACGGACAATTTAATAAGGAGTGAAACAAGTGTCAAACATAGAAGAATTAAATGATCAGCTTTTGGTGAGACGCCAAAAAATGACAGCTATTCGAGAAAATGGTCAAGATCCATTTGGTAGTCGTTTTGAACGTACGCATTTGTCACCAGAAGTACGTGAACAATTTGCAGATCAAACAAAAGAGCAGCTAGAGGAAAACCTACAAGAGGTGATTATCGCGGGTCGTATTATGACGAAACGTGGTAAAGGAAAAGCTGGCTTTGCACATATTCAAGATCTAGGTGGCCAAATTCAAATTTACGTTCGTCAGGATCACGTTGGCGAAGAAGCATATGAATTATTTAAACAAGCTGACCTAGGAGATATCGTAGGGATTCGTGGTAATGTATTCCGAACACAAGTGGGAGAGCTTTCAGTAAAAGCTGAAGAATTTACATTCTTATCAAAAGCGCTACGCCCTATGCCAGAAAAATTCCATGGCTTACAAGATGTTGAACAACGTTACCGTCAACGTTATTTAGACTTAATGACGAATGAGGATAGTAAAACAACATTCATTACACGTTCTAAAATTATCCGTGCTATTCGCAACTATTTAGATAACGCAGGATATTTAGAAGTAGAAACACCAATGCTTCATACAATAGCTGGTGGTGCAGCGGCTCGTCCATTTATCACACACCACAATGCACTTGATATGGAATTATACATGCGTATCGCTATTGAGCTGCATTTGAAACGTCTAATTGTTGGTGGATTAGAGAAAGTGTATGAAATTGGTCGTGTTTTCCGAAATGAAGGGATCTCAACACGCCACAATCCTGAATTCACAATGATAGAGCTATATGAAGCTTATGCAGACTACAAAGATATTATGTCTCTAACAGAAAACCTTATTGCCCATGTAGCTCAAGAAGTTTTAGGTACTACTACAGTTCAATACGGTGAAGATGAAATTGATCTTGCTGTAGGCTGGAAACGAGTTCATATGGTAGACGCAGTAAAAGAAGCTACAGGTGTAGACTTCTGGCAACCTATGACGAAGGAACAAGCTCAAGCACTTGCTAAAGAGCATGGAGTAGAAGTTAAAGAAACACATGAGGTAGGACATATTATTAACGAGTTCTTCGAGCAAAAGATTGAGGAAACGCTTGTTCAGCCTACATTTGTTTATGGTCATCCAGTAGAAATCTCACCTCTAGCAAAGAAAAACCCAGAGGACGAGCGTTTCACAGACCGTTTCGAACTATTCATCGTTCGACGCGAGCATGCAAATGCCTTTACAGAACTAAATGATCCTATTGACCAACGTGAGCGCTTTGAAGCTCAGTTAGTTGAAAAAGCTGCCGGTAATGATGAAGCACACGAAATGGACAATGATTTCATTGAAGCATTAGAATACGGTATGCCTCCAACAGGTGGATTGGGTATTGGTATCGACCGTTTAATCATGCTTCTTACAAATTCACCATCAATTCGTGACGTATTATTATTCCCAACAATGCGTCATATTACTAAATAGAAAAAAGAATTGCTTTATTCGGGCAATCGTTAATAAGCAGGAGTCGAGGTGCAGGATAAGCACTAAGGCTCCTGTTTTGCATTTGAGCGATGAATTAGTATGACTTGGTTAATGTTCGAAAAGTTTAAATTGAAAAGAATTAAGAAGATAGTTTAAATGGTCAATGAATATAGGGTATACTTTTAGAGTTCTATGATTTGTAGATAAAGTAGAAATAGACATTAACAGAAGTTTTATTGGGGGTTTATAATGAATTATAAAATCATTAACAAACAAGTATTTGAACAGGCGCAGGTACGTTCAGTTTCAGATGTTCCATTAACTGAAGAAGAACTTGAAAATGGTATGAAATTAGCAGTTTCTAAGTTAGATGCGACCCTTACTTTATATTTAGTGGATATAAACGGTCAGAGGAAATTCGACGTCCGTTGGGATGATTCTTCCGAAGTTTTCAGCGGCTGGTATTCAGCGTGGGATAATTTCTCTTGGTGCCTAGATATAGTTGGTAAACAAAACAATTAATTAAAATAGTAGGCTCTTTAATATTGAAGTTTAATTAAGCATCCATTAAAGAGAACATACTATTATACTGATTTCTTTTTCCTTATTACTATGGAGCAGAACAATAAAATGCTGCTTGAGATAAAAAGTGGCGGCGGAGTATGGTGAAAGAATCGGTTCATTAAAAAGGGACAAGCTGGATAGGCAGGGGTCGAGGTGCAAGAGATGCACTTTGGCTCCTGTTTTCAAGATTGTGTATTTGTTAGGGCAATGCGTAAATGATGTGTGAGAAGGCTGTTAGTGTGTTCTAGGTGTGTGAAAGAGTAGCTGGCTGGCACCTTTGATGCCGTATCTTCATTCAGTAAATGTTTTTGTAGCGAAAGTAAGCGTCAATCACAAATGTTTTTTGTAACGTAAGTGAAAATTTCAGTTACTGAAGTCTCCCGCCTCTGTAGATGGTGAGATGAATGCGGATGTGGTCCCTTTGCAGCGGGTGTTCAACCACCTACTGTAATAGAGGAACTCGGTCGAAGAACACAATATGCAAAGCTAAGCGACAGCTACAATTACGCCAAGGCATAATTGATAAAGGACTATATTTTGATTAGAAATAAGGATATTCTTTATTTAGTTTATTGAGATTTATGAGAAAGAGATGTATAGTAAAACAAATAAAGTCGTAGCTAGAAGATTACGAGAGTTATTTAGTGCTCGAAAAATCATAAAATAGCTTACTAATTCAAGATGTTTAAAAAAAGATGATTTTATAGCAAAAAAACACTTGCGGATGTATTGGAATCGTGATAAATTATTACTTGTCGTTAAGACGACGCAAGAAACAAAAACGGATTCAGAAAAACATCGAACAAAGATGTTGACATTGAAATCCGAGAGTGATATTATTTAAGAGTTGTTGCTTTTGAGATGAGATGAAAAACTTCTTAAAAAGAGTTGACAACAAAAAACAAGAAATGTTATACTAATAGAGTTGCTGAAATAAAACGGCAACGAAATGAACCTTGAAAACTGAACAAGCAAAACGTAATCAACAAAGTTTTTAGTAGCTAACCTTGAGTTGGTGAACGAAACAAAATTTTGGACATCAAACATGATGCCAGCAAAACAATTTGAGCTAATCAAATTTCTTTTTATGGAGAGTTTGATCCTGGCTCAGGACGAACGCTGGCGGCGTGCCTAATACATGCAAGTCGAGCGAACAGAGAAGGAGCTTGCTCCTTTGACGTTAGCGGCGGACGGGTGAGTAACACGTGGGCAACCTACCTTATAGTTTGGGATAACTCCGGGAAACCGGGGCTAATACCGAATAATCTGTTTCACCTCATGGTGAAATACTGAAAGACGGCATCTCGCTGTCGCTATAAGATGGGCCCGCGGCGCATTAGCTAGTTGGTGAGGTAACGGCTCACCAAGGCAACGATGCGTAGCCGACCTGAGAGGGTGATCGGCCACACTGGGACTGAGACACGGCCCAGACTCCTACGGGAGGCAGCAGTAGGGAATCTTCCACAATGGGCGAAAGCCTGATGGAGCAACGCCGCGTGAGTGAAGAAGGTTTTCGGATCGTAAAAACTCTGTTGTAAGGGAAGAACAAGTACAGTAGTAACTGGCTGTACCTTGACGGTACCTTATTAGAAAGCCACGGCTAACTACGTGCCAGCAGCCGCGGTAATACGTAGGTGGCAAGCGTTGTCCGGAATTATTGGGCGTAAAGCGCGCGCAGGCGGTCCTTTAAGTCTGATGTGAAAGCCCACGGCTCAACCGTGGAGGGTCATTGGAAACTGGGGGACTTGAGTGCAGAAGAGGAAAGTGGAATTCCAAGTGTAGCGGTGAAATGCGTAGAGATTTGGAGGAACACCAGTGGCGAAGGCGACTTTCTGGTCTGTAACTGACGCTGAGGCGCGAAAGCGTGGGGAGCAAACAGGATTAGATACCCTGGTAGTCCACGCCGTAAAACGATGAGTGCTAAGTGTTAGGGGGTTTCGCCCTTAGTGCTGCAGCTAACGCATTAAGCACTCCGCCTGGGGAGTACGGTCGCAAGACTGAAACTCAAAGGAATTGACGGGGGCCCGCACAAGCGGTGGAGCATGTGGTTTAATTCGAAGCAACGCGAAGAACCTTACCAGGTCTTGACATCCCGTTGACCACTGTAGAGATATAGTTTTTCCCTTCGGGGACAACGGTGACAGGTGGTGCATGGTTGTCGTCAGCTCGTGTCGTGAGATGTTGGGTTAAGTCCCGCAACGAGCGCAACCCTTGATCTTAGTTGCCATCATTTTAGTTGGGCACTCTAAGGTGACTGCCGGTGACAAACCGGAGGAAGGTGGGGATGACGTCAAATCATCATGCCCCTTATGACCTGGGCTACACACGTGCTACAATGGACGATACAAACGGTTGCCAACTCGCGAGAGGGAGCTAATCCGATAAAGTCGTTCTCAGTTCGGATTGTAGGCTGCAACTCGCCTACATGAAGCCGGAATCGCTAGTAATCGCGGATCAGCATGCCGCGGTGAATACGTTCCCGGGCCTTGTACACACCGCCCGTCACACCACGAGAGTTTGTAACACCCGAAGTCGGTGGGGTAACCTTTGGAGCCAGCCGCCGAAGGTGGGATAGATGATTGGGGTGAAGTCGTAACAAGGTAGCCGTATCGGAAGGTGCGGCTGGATCACCTCCTTTCTAAGGATATTTTTCGGAATACAAACCTAGGGTTTGTAAGATTACGTTTTGCGTTCAGTTTTTGAAGGTTCATTCTTCCGAATGAAATACTTCAAAAACTTGTTCTTTGAAAAACTGGATAAAACGACATTGAAATTGTAACAAACACATTTATTTTTTTAAGTTTTTTTATAGGCTTAATAACTTGGTTAAGTTATTAAGGGCGCACGGCGAATGCCTTGGCACTAGGAGCCGAAGAAGGACGGCACTAACACCGATATGCTTCGGGGAGCTGTAAGTGAGCTTTGATCCGGAGATTTCCGAATGGGGAACCCACTACGTTTAATCGCGTAGTATCTTGACGTGAATTCATAGCGTCTTGAAGGCAGACCCAGGAACTGAAACATCTAAGTACCTGGAGGAAGAGAAAGAAAAAAATCGATTCCCTGAGTAGCGGCAGAGCGAAACAGGGAAGAGCCCAAACCAAGAGGCTTGCCTCTTGGGGTTGTAGGACACTCTATACGGAGTTACAAAAGAACGAGTTAGATGAAGCGACTTGGAAAGGTCCGCCAGAGCAGGTAAAAGCCCTGTAGTCGAAAGTTCGTTCTCTCCAGAGTGGATCCTGAGTACGGCGGAACACGTGAAATTCCGTCGGAATCCGGGAGGACCATCTCCCAAGGCTAAATACTACCTAGTGACCGATAGTGAACCAGTACCGTGAGGGAAAGGTGAAAAAGCACCCCGGAAGGGGAGTGAAAGAGATCCTGAAACCGTGTGCCTACAAGTAGTTAGAGCCCGTTAATGGGTGATAGCGTGCCTTTTTGTAGAATGAACCGGCGAGTTACGATTACGTGCGAGGTTAAGCTTTTAGAAGGCGGAGCCGCAGCGAAAAGCGAGTCTGAATAGGGCGAAATAGTACGTGGTCGTAGACCCGAAACCAGGTGATCTACCCATGTCCAGGGTGAAGGTGAGGTAACACTTACTGGAGGCCCGAACCCACGCACGTTGAAAAAGTGCGGGGATGAGGTGTGGGTAGCGGAGAAATTCCAATCGAACCTGGAGATAGCTGGTTCTCTCCGAAATAGCTTTAGGGCTAGCCTCGTGATGAGAATACTGGAGGTAGAGCACTGTTTGGACTAGGGGGCCATCCCGGTTTACCGAATTCAGACAAACTCCGAATGCCAGATATTTATACACGGGAGTCAGACTGCGAGTGATAAGATCCGTAGTCAAAAGGAAACAGCCCAGACCACCAGCTAAGGTCCCAAAGTAATCGTTAAGTGGAAAAGGATGTGGCGTTGCACAGACAACCAGGATGTTGGCTTAGAAGCAGCCATCATTTAAAGAGTGCGTAATAGCTCACTGGTCGAGTGACGCTGCGCCGAAAAATGTATCGGGGCTAAAACGATTCACCGAAGCTGTGGATTGACATCTATGATGTCAGTGGTAGGAGAGCGTTCTAAGTGCGTTGAAGTCAGACCGGAAGGACTGGTGGAGCGCTTAGAAGTGAGAATGCCGGTATGAGTAGCGAAAGACGGGTGAGAATCCCGTCCACCGTATGACTAAGGTTTCCTGAGGAAGGCTCGTCCGCTCAGGGTTAGTCGGGACCTAAGCCGAGGCCGATAGGCGTAGGCGATGGACAACAGGTTGATATTCCTGTACCACCTCCTCACCGTTTGAGAAATGGGGGACGCAGTAGGATAGGGTAAGCGCGCCGTTGGTTGTGCGCGTCCAAGCAGTAAGGCGTGTGTGTAGGCAAATCCGCACACTATAACGTTGAGCTGTGATGGCGAGTCCGTATGGACGAAGTTCCTGATTTCACACTGCCAAGAAAAAGCCTCTATCGAGGTGAGAGGTGCCCGTACCGCAAAACCGACACAGGTAGTCGAGGAGAGAATCCTAAGGTGTGCGAGAGAACTCTCGTTAAGGAACTCGGCAAAATGACCCCTGTAACTTCGGGAGAAGGGGTGCTCTTGAGCGTGCAAGCGCATGAGAGCCGCAGTGAATAGGCCCAGGCGACTGTTTAGCAAAAACACAGGTCTCTGCAAAACCGTAAGGTGACGTATAGGGGGCTGACGCCTGCCCGGTGCTGGAAGGTTAAGAGGAGTGGTTAGCGCAAGCGAAGCTGCGAATTGAAGCCCCAGTAAACGGCGGCCGTAACTATAACGGTCCTAAGGTAGCGAAATTCCTTGTCGGGTAAGTTCCGACCCGCACGAAAGGCGTAACGATCTGGGCACTGTCTCAACGAGAGACTCGGTGAAATTATAGTACCTGTGAAGATGCAGGTTACCCGCGACAGGACGGAAAGACCCCGTGGAGCTTTTACTGTAGCCTGATATTGAATTTTTGGTACAACTTGTACAGGATAGGTAGGAGCCAGAGATCTCGGAGCGCCAGCTTCGAAGGAGGCGTCGGTGGGATACTACCCTGGTTGTATTGAAATTCTAACCCATGCCTCTTAGCGGGGCAGGGAGACAGTGTCAGGCGGACAGTTTGACTGGGGCGGTCGCCTCCTAAAAAGGTAACGGAGGCGCCCAAAGGTTCCCTCAGAATGGTTGGAAATCATTCGTAGAGTGTAAAAGGCACAAGGGAGCTTGACTGCGAGACCTACAAGTCGAGCAGGGTCGAAAGACGGGCTTAGTGATCCGGTGGTTCCGCATGGAAGGGCCATCGCTCAACGGATAAAAAGCTACCCCGGGGATAACAGGCTTATCTCCCCCAAGAGTCCACATCGACGGGGAGGTTTGGCACCTCGATGTCGGCTCATCGCATCCTGGGGCTGTAGTCGGTCCCAAGGGTTGGGCTGTTCGCCCATTAAAGCGGTACGCGAGCTGGGTTCAGAACGTCGTGAGACAGTTCGGTCCCTATCCGTCGTGGGCGTAGGAAATTTGAGAGGAGCTGTCCTTAGTACGAGAGGACCGGGATGGACACACCGCTGGTGTACCAGTTGTCTTGCCAAAGGCATCGCTGGGTAGCTATGTGTGGACGGGATAAGTGCTGAAAGCATCTAAGCATGAAGCCCCCCTCAAGATGAGATTTCCCATTACGCAAGTAAGTAAGATCCCTCAAAGACGATGAGGTAGATAGGTTCGAGGTGGAAGTGTGGTGACACATGGAGCTGACGAATACTAATCGATCGAGGACTTAACCAAAATGTTTGAAGCAATCAATGCGCCGTTTATCCAGTTTTGAAAGAACAAGAAAGTTTTAAAAAAGCTTGCAATTATAACGAAATGTGTTATAATGAATCTTGTCTTTAAAATAGTCTAGTGATGATGGCAAAGAGGTCACACCCGTTCCCATACCGAACACGGAAGTTAAGCTCTTTAGCGCCGATGGTAGTTGGGGGCTTCCCCCTGTGAGAGTAGGACATCGCTAGGCATAATACCCAGGAGGATTAGCTCAG